>JBDXGY010000002.1:337500-340252 GCA_039989895.1 Hyphomicrobiales bacterium | reverse complement strand
AAAAAAAGCCCCGCTTTGTACGAGGCTTGTTTGTTGTGTTTTTGTGAGTAATGCACTCGACGTTTTCGTATTTCGAAGAACGTCTGTTTTTTATTCCGCATTTTTGCTTTGCAAAGAATGCTTTGGTTGCGGGAGTAGTATTTGAACCTTTGCCCCATTGATCTGACAGGCTTTTACGTAGTAAACGCCGAGAAGATTTCAGGTTATGAGCCTGACGAGCTACCGGGCTGCTCCACTCCAAGCAATTCGCATAAAGCGAATGCGCTGCACGACCAGACAATTCTGCGAAGAAGAATGTCAAATCGTGACGCGTTGAAGTATTTAATGAGTTATGAGGACGCACAAAAAAACACCCTACTCAAAAGAGAGGGTGCTGATTTGGTTGCGGGAGTAGGATTTGAACCTACGACCTTCAGGTTATGAGCCTGACGAGCTACCGGGCTGCTCCATCCCGCGTTAAAAGCTTTACCTTTTGACGCTGCGTCGCCAGTTAACTTTGCGTAGCAAAGATAACGAGAGACATATTATCGCCAGCTATGTTTGCATTTGCAAACACGCGTCGCACAAACAGACAATTTGCGTTAGCAGATGTCGAGTTGTGCAAGAATACCTAGCGCCACATCTACTATATAGATGTGTTTTTCGTCTCGCACCAAAGTTTTGGGACAAGATTGTCTTATATTCTTTGGATTGAGTAATTTTTGATATTTTTGAGAATATTATATGCGTTTTGCAGACCTGGCAGCGACCTACTCTCCCGTGCCTTAAGACAAAGTACCATCGGCGCTAAGGCGTTTCACGGCCGTGTTCGGAATGGGAACGGGTGCAGCCACCTTGCCATGACCACCAGGTCGGCAAAAAGCATATAATGTTAAGAAACTGGTCGTTATTTTTTTATGGTTTAAGTCTTGCGCTTCGCCCTTTGGGCTCAACGTGCGACATTAAACTGGTATCACTGATATTTCAGTGTTTTCGGCGTTACTGCTAATGTGTTTGTTTTCATAATTTAAAGCATACGTGTCGTCATAGACGTCGCGCACGCTTTAAATCACTAAAATGGACACAAGCAATGAGAACAATCAAGCCAATCGAGCTATTAGTACTGGTAAGCTTCGCACATTACTGCACTTCCACACCCAGCCTATCAACGTGGTAGTCTTCCACGGCTCTCAGGGAATACTCGTCTTTGGGTTAGTTTCCCGCTTAGATGCCTTCAGCGGTTATCTATTCCGTATATAGCTACCCTGCTATGCTGCTGGCGCAACAACAGGTCCACCAGAGATACGTCCACCCCGGTCCTCTCGTACTAGGGGCAGATCCCATCAATATTCCTACGCCCACGGCAGATAGGGACCGAACTGTCTCACGACGTTCTGAACCCAGCTCACGTACCGCTTTAATTGGCGAACAGCCAAACCCTTGGGACCTGCTCCAGCCCCAGGATGCGATGAGCCGACATCGAGGTGCCAAACAACCCCGTCGATATGGACTCTTGGGGGTCATCAGCCTGTTATCCCCGGCGTACCTTTTATCCGTTGAGCGATGGCCCTTCCACGCGGGACCACCGGATCACTATGACCGACTTTCGTCTCTGCTCGACTTGTCAGTCTCGCAGTCAGGCAGGCTTATGCCATTGCACTCAACGACCGATTTCCGACCGGTCTGAGCCTACCTTCGCGCGCCTCCGTTACTCTTTAGGAGGCGACCGCCCCAGTCAAACTACCCACCACACACTGTCCTGGATCCGGATAACGGACCGCAGTTAGACATCCACGAAGATAAGGGTGGTATTTCAAGGATGGCTCCACCCCCACTGGCGTGAGAGTTTCAAAGCCTACCACCTATCCTACACATGCCTTGGCGAATGCCAGTGTGAAGCTATAGTAAAGGTGCACGGGGTCTTTCCGTCTGACCGCAGGAACCCCGCATCTTCACGGGGAATTCAATTTCACTGAGTCTATGTTGGAGACAGCGGGGAAGTCGTTACGCCATTCGTGCAGGTCGGAACTTACCCGACAAGGAATTTCGCTACCTTAGGACCGTTATAGTTACGGCCGCCGTTTACTGGGGCTTCAATTCAAGGCTTGCACCTCTCCTTTTAACCTTCCAGCACCGGGCAGGCGTCAGACCCTATACGTCGTTTTGCAACTTCGCAGAGCCCTGTGTTTTTGATAAACAGTCGCAACCCCCATTTCTGTGCCCCCAATACCTAGTTGCCTAAGTATTGGGCTCCCTTCTCGCGAACTTACGGGAGCAATTTGCCGAGTTCCTTCAACATAGTTCTCTCAAGCGCCTTGGTATTCTCTACCTATCCACCTGTGTCGGTTTCGGGTACGGTTTATACGGTGGAGCTATTTCCTGGAACCCCTACGCGGCCCTTCCAATCCAATAAGGAAGAACAACTATCGGGATCCGTCACTACCACCAAGTACAGGAATATTAACCTGTTTCCCATCGACTACGCATTTCTGCCTCGCCTTAGGGACCGACTAACCCTGCTCAGATTAGCTTTAAGCAGGAACCCTTGGATTTTCGGCGAGAGTGTCTCTCACACTCTTTATCGTTACTCATGTCAACATTCGCACTTCTGATATCTCCAGGAGCCCTCACGGGTCTCCCTTCATCAACTTACAGAACGCTCTGCTACCGCGCATCAAAGATGCACCCATAGCTTCGGTGAATGGCTTAATCCCCGTTACATTTTCGCCGCAAAAACCCTTATTTAGACCAGTGAGCTGTTACGCTTTCTTTA
>JBDXGY010000001.1:0-160000 GCA_039989895.1 Hyphomicrobiales bacterium | reverse complement strand
TCATAGAGCATATCTATCTTTCCATAATACGCATCATTAAACGAGTGTAAAATCGCTGTGAAATTGGCCTTAAGTGGATGGCTGCTAGAGCTAAGCATTTGCATTGAATAGTTCTTTCGCTACAATCCGAAGCGTATTGAGTGTGCTCATAATCTATGAGCGAGAAAATAAATTTTCCGGAAGCTTAAACAGATAAGAATAAGTATTTGTTGAGTCACAAGAGCACATCAATTGGGGGGAGGACCATAATGGATGTTGTTGTTCTCACCACAGAGATGGCTGTGGTGCTGGGCTTATTGGGTTTTACGGTTTTTCTATTTGTTTCCGAAATTCTTCGTGTCGATCTTTCTGCAATTTTAGTGATGATTATTCTGGGGCTTATGAGCTTGCTTCCAGGGCTGAGTGGCTTGGCTGATGTTAATCATCTGTTCGATGGATTTGCTTCTAATGCGGTCATTTCGATTATTGCCGTGATGATTATCGGTGCAGGATTAGATAAGACTGGTCTTATGAGTAAAGTGGCTGCCGTTATTCTCAAATATGGCGGTAGCACTGAGAAGCGTATTATACCGATCATCTCAGGGACGGTTGGGCTTATATCGTCGTTTATGCAAAATGTTGGTGCAGCGGCTCTGTTTCTGCCTGTGGTCAGCCGCATTTCTGTTCGTTCAGAAATTCCCCTCAGTCGTTTGCTTATGCCTATGGGCTTTTGTGCGATTCTAGGGGGAACAGTAACAATGGTTGGTTCTTCACCTCTCATTTTGCTGAATGATTTAATTTTAAGTGCAAATGAGAGATTGCCTGAAGCGGATCAAATGGAGACTTTTGGCTTGTTCTCTGTCACGCCAATTGGATTGTGTTTGGTCGTGACAGGAATATTGTATTTCGTCTTTTTTGGCCATTGGGTGCTGCCCAAAAAGAATGGCTCAAAAGATAGTACAAGCGGTCAATCCCTCAAAGCTTACCTAAAGAGAATCTATGGATTGCAAGCCGATATTTTTGAGATAGTGGTGCCAGGGAACCATCCTATTGAAGGTCAGACACTCGATGAACTTATGCAACGTCATCACATCTATATTATTGGAACGTTTTTTGGCGGTCGGAGATGGTTTGCTCCTCTTATACGCACAAAAATTCAAACCCCCTGTCGCCTTGTTGTGCTTGGGCGGGAGGAGCCTATTCGAGCCATGGCGAAGGCTGAAGGCTTTAGGGTTATGCGAAACCTTGAAGTATTTGCAGAAGATTATGCGCTAACAAAATCTGGCGTTGCAGAAATGGTCATTCCTCCAGGCTCATCGGTTATTGGAAAAAATGCCCATGACCTTGTCTTTCGCAAGCGGTATGGAGCTAGCCTGTTGGCAATCCATAGGACAGGTGAGACCATGAGTTATGTGGAGACTGCTGACCATATTCCAACGCCAGTAAGTGAGATTCCTTTTGCCGCTGGTGACACGTTGGTTATTCACAGTACTTGGGGTGCTTTGACCCATCTTACCAATGATCGCGATTTTGTTGTTGTAACATCAGATTTCCCGCGTGAAGAATTACGACCAAAGAAAGTCGGCTGGGCTTTGTTGTTCTTTTGTGTAGCAGTTGGGTTGATACTGTTTTCCAATGTTGTGCTTTCATTATGCCTGCTCGTTGGCGCTGCTGGTATGATTATCACGAAGGTTATTGATCTTGATGAAGCCTATGCTGCAGTGAGCTGGAGTACAGTGTTTTTGCTGGCTAGTCTTATACCGCTCGGGCAAGCGGTGCAGTCGACGGGCGCAGCTTCGTGGATAGCACAGCAAATTCTAACGGTTTTAGATGGATGGCCTATATGGGCATTGCAGGCGGGTGTGGCTATACTTGCGACGATTTTTACATTGGTTATGTCTAATGTGGGGGCAACTGTTTTATTGGTCCCTTTAGCTGTTTCCATTGCACTGGAAGCAGGGGGCGATCCAGCCATTTTTGCAATGACGGTTGCTATCTCTACGTCGAACTCATTTCTTATACCTACCCATCAAGTCAATGCGCTTATCATGGGGCCGGCAGGTTATAAGGTGATTGATTTTGTGCGCACAGGCGGCGTCATGACATTGCTATTTCTTGTGGTGTCGCTTGTCATGATGAATGTGGTTTTTTGAGATAGAAGGTATGTGTTTTTAAATAGGGTCTTTGTCCTATTACTCGTGGCTGTGTGAAAGAACAGGGTCACCTAGATTTATAACCCCTTCTTCCAAGACTTCAGCACATATGCCGCCATGGCCGCGCATCGCATTGTAACCACCAAAGCCAAGCTCTGTTTCCATCCGTGAGCAAGGTGCACATAGACCTGTGCCGCGCAGTGTGGTGTTGCCAATTTTGAATATTTGGTTGCGCAGACCCAGCAGTGAAATACCACTTACAACGATATTCCTACGAAGCCGAGCAGGATTAATAGTGGGTTGTTGACCGCTGCAAAGAGCCGCGATTGCGGGCAGATGTTCGGCTTGAATTAAAGTGATGGTGCGCTTGCCCGGTTTTGTCCTGTGATCACCTTCAAGACCTGTAGAGCGGACGGTTGCTTGATCAAGGGAAATTAATGGCTGTTTTCGCGCAGGACGCACACCGATCCATCTGACTTCTCCAGCATGAGAAAATCTTTGGATCAGGGTTGCGATCGTTTCCAAAATAAAAAACCTTGTTCTTTTATTGTGCCAGAACGACGCCTTCGCGACGAGGGTCTGCGCCGCCTTCAAGTTGTCCGTCTTTGATGCTGATACCGTGCAAACCCGAGTTTAGCGAAATTGCCACCGTATCATACCCAAGAGCTTCCAGTTCCTCTTGATATTCAATAGCCTTGGTATTTGCCTCAAATGCAAAGGTGCCAAAGCGATTGGTAATATGAGGTAAATTGATAGTTTCTTGAATGTTCAGGCCCCAGTCAATCATGCCTATAATCGATTTGGTAACATAAGGGATGGTGCGACTGCCACCAGGGCTGCCAATGGCGACTTGTGGGACTCCATCTTTGAAAACGATGGTAGGGGACATAGAGGAGCGCGGACGTTTTCCAGGGGCTACCGAGTTAGCAATAAGGCGGCCGTCTTTATGTGTTGCAAAAGAAAAATCTGTGAGCTGATTATTGAGTAGAAAGCCCCCAACCATAAGCTTGGACCCAAAAGCATTTTCAACGGATGAAGTCATCGAGACGATATTGCCATGTGTGTCGCGAATGACGAAATGAGTGGTTGAGGGTATTTCTAATGATTGGTCATCAGCATAATTGTAAGCATGATCAAAACTAGGCGTGCCCGCTATAGCTACTTTCAGTTTTTTACCGGCGGCAAGCATGCTAGAGCGAGTTTTTAGATATTCCTTTTTCAAAAGCCCTTTCACGGGAACAGGAACAAAATCTTGATCAGCCACATAGCGGCCTCGATCTGCGAAAGCAAGGCGGGTTGCATCGCCGATAAGTTGCCAATTTTCGATGCTCTCGGGCCCGCCCGTAGTAAGATCGAAGGGCTCTAATGTGCCTAAAATCTGACCTACGGCGATTGCGCCAGATGACGGAGGACCCATGCCACAAACGCTATAATCGCGATAAGGTGAGCAAACAGGTTCTCGTTCTTTTATGCGGTAATTAGCAAGATCACTCAGTGATAGGGTGCCAGGGCGCTCTTTTGTGTTTTGAACAGCATCCACGATTTGCTTTGCAATTGTGCCCTTATAAAAGACATCAGCTCCCTGTGTTTGGAAAGCGCGCAGGGTTTCTGCATAGGCTGGGTTTTTCAATAATGTCCCACGGCTTTTTAGTTCACCATTGTCATGAAAAAAATAAGTGCGTGTAGTGTCATACCATGCCAAGGGTTGCTTGCTTTGCGCCATTAGACCTGCAAGGCGGGGAGAGATTTCGAAGCCGGATTCTGACAAGGCGATGGCATGCTCTAAAAGTTCGGGCCATGGTTTTGAGCCATATTTTTTGTGGGTTTCATATAAGAGCTGAGGCACACCTGGTACGCCGACAGATAGGCCACTTAAAATTGAATTATAAAAGCTGTAAGGCTTGCCGCTTGGGTTTTGAAACAGGCGTGGGTTGACGTCTGCAGGCGCTGTTTCGCGAGCATCAAAAGTCGTTAGCCGTTTTTCTTTGTTATCCCAATAGACCAAAAAACTACCGCCCCCTAGTCCAGACGATTGTGGTTCGGTAAGGCTCAATGTGGTTTGTACGGCGATCATGGCATCGATAGCGTTACCGCCAGAGCGTAAAATTTTGGCGCCTGCTTCGCTTGAATGAGGGTTGGCCGTTGAAATAATCCATGAAGTACCAGTGACAAGATTTTTATTGTTTTCTGGTAGTTGCATATGTTCTTCAGGCTGAATGGCATCGGACGCCTCTTGAGCAAAAAGTGGTGTGTAATATATCGCTAAAAGAATGGTCGCAAAAATACCAAGGCAACGTCTTATTTTTACATGCATTGAATGAAACTGAGCCTATTTATTATTATTGATAATTTTATCTAACATACACTTATCATGATTTCATGCTTGCCAAATCACAGTTTTCAATCCCACACTGACATTTAAGATATTGCGAAGGTGGATTATAATGAGCGATGACCATAAAATAGACCATCATCACGACCATCATCATGGTGAGGGATCAGAACTTTCAAAAACCGCGTTACGGGTGAAAGCGATTGAATCGCTCCTCGTGGAAAAAGGATATGTCGATCCAGCCGCTCTCGATGTCATTATTGATACCTATGAAAATAAAGTAGGCCCACGCAATGGCGCGCTGGTTGTGGCGAAGGCGTGGCATGAGTCTGATTATCTTGAATGGCTAAGGCGTGAGCCAACAAAGGCCATTGCATCGCTTGGGTTCGAAGGCCGGCAAAGTGAGCATATGAAGGTGCTTGAGAACACAGATCAGGTGCACAATATGGTCGTTTGCACGCTGTGCTCTTGTTATCCGTGGAATGTGCTTGGCTTGCCGCCTGTATGGTATAAGTCAGCACCTTACCGTTCGCGCGCTGTGATTGATCCTCGTGGTGTGCTGGCTGATTTTGGTGTGACATTGGGCGATGAAGTGGATGTCAGGGTTTGGGATTCCACTGCCGAACTGCGCTATCTGGTTATTCCCAAGCGCCCGAATGGGACTGAAGGATGGGATATTGAGGCATTGGCAGACCTTGTCACGCGCGATTCAATGATAGGGACGGGGCTTGCGCTTCAACCTGATGAGGTGCGGCCATGAATTCTGCACATGATCTTGGTGGCATGCAGGGATTTGGACCGGTTGTGCCTGAACCTGTGAAGCCTGTTTTCCATGAAGAATGGGAAGGCAAAGTGCTGGCGTTGGTGCTTTCTATGGCGGTCGCTGTGAAATGGAACCTAGATAAATCACGTCATGCCCGCGAGAGCCTGCCACCACCACAATATTTGACATCAAGTTATTATCAAATCTGGTGGGCTGCCCTTGAAAAGCTGATGGTGCGAGAAAAGCTGGCGACGGCAGAAGAGCTTGAGACGGGGAAAATGGTGACACCGCCTTTACCGATTGCGGGTGCTTTGAAAGCCGAAGATGTGCCGCGGGTTTTACGCAATGGCGGTCCTTGTGACCGACCCATAGATGAGCCAGCGGCTTTTAATGTTGGCGATCAGGTGAGCGTGCGTAATTTTCATCCTATGGGCCATACCCGAGCGCCGCGTTATCTACGTGGTCATCAGGGTGAAATTATTGCCGCGCACGGTGGTTTTGTTTTTCCTGATAGCAATGCAGAAGATGCGGGTGAAAATCCAAAATGGCTTTATACAGTACGCTTTTCGGCCCAAGAATTATGGGGTGATGAGGCGCGGGCCGGTGATCGTATTATGGCTGACTTGTGGGAACCTTATCTTGAAAAAAAATGATGCGCAGATAAAGGCTGACAATGAAATTTTGCAGGCCTTGCCTGAATTGCCGCGCGATGAGGCCGGGCCTGTCTTTGCCGAGCCGTGGCAGGCGCAAATTTTTGCTGTGACATGTGTGCTTCATGAAAAAGGATTATTTACCGCTCATGAGTGGGGGCAAGCATTGGGCGGCGTTATTAAGGAGCTTGATGATGAGGAGGAATATTATCAATGTTGGCTCACGACCTTAGAGCGGATAACGAGCGCGAAAGGGCTCGTGGATGCGGGTAACTTGAGAGATCGTTATAATGCTTGGGACCGTGCTGCGCGCGCAACACCCCATGGCGAACCAATTGAACTTGGATGCGAGGAATAAAACAGATGAGTGGCAATTCATTTTTTCAAGGATTGTTATCCAGCGTGTTTGAACGTGGGGTTGGTCTAACCCGCTCGACGGATAAACGTTCAATGAAAGAACTGATACATGCTCTTGTTTCAGGGCGCGGTGAAGTATCAGGTACAAAAATAGCTCATGCTCTTTTCAATAAATATGAAGCGATGAGTTATGAGGAACGGGAAGAGTTTTTTGTTTATCTCAATGAGCATCTGGATGTGAATACCGAAGCTATTATTGAGGCCGCGAACCGATTTAGTGAGGATGGTAGTGCAGATAATCTGCGTGTTTTGCAAAAGGTGTCAGAACCCGGACGATTAGAGCTGTTGCGCCGTTTGAACGGTGTTCCAGGCGGTACGGGCCGACTTGTACGAATGCGCGAGGATTTTTTGAAGATTGCAAAGACGATGACGAGACTCACCCGAACGGATGTGGACTTTCAGCACCTTTTTGCTTCATGGTTCAATCGTGGATTTTTGGTGCTGCGCCCAATCGACTGGACAACGCCTGCCCATATTTTGGAAAAAGTGATTACCTATGAGTCGGTGCATGAAATTCAAAGTTGGGAAGATTTACGCCGACGGCTTTTGCCTGAGGATAGGCGATGTTTTGCCTTTTTTCATCCTGCAATGCCCGATGAGCCATTGATCTTCGTTGTTGTGGCACTGACAAAATCTATTCCCTCTTCGATACAAGATGTGCTGGCAGAAAACCGAGAAGAATTGCGTGAAGATGAAGCTGATACTGCTGTGTTTTACTCGATTTCAAACTGTCAGGCGGGATTGCAGGGGGTCTCTTTTGGTAATTTTTTGATCAAACAGGTGGTAGGTGATCTGGCCCATGATTTGCCAAATCTGAAAACCTTTGTGACATTATCGCCAGTTCCCAGCTTCATGAACTGGTTGGAGAAGACCGCTCTCAGTGAGCCAGATCGACCGGCAGAAGAGGCTTTAGGCGCCATCAAGTCGCTTACGGAACCCGAAGATCTATCGAGGATTGAAAGTCTTAAAACAAATATCGTTGAACTGGCTGCGCGGTATTTTCTACTCGAAAAGCGCGAAGATGGTCAGCCTATTGATCCTGTCGCTCGTTTTCATTTGGGTAATGGCGCAAGCCTGCGCCAGATTAACTGGATGGGCGATGTTTCGGAAAAAGGCTTAAAACAATCTGCCGGTCTCATGGTGAATTATCTCTATGATTTGAGTGATGTGGAAAACAACCATGAAGCCTATGCTCAAGACCGTGTGGTGAAGGCAGAGAAGAGCATTCAGGTGCAGGCCGAAAAAGCGTCAAAGAATATTTCTATTGAGCAAGTTTAGTTTTTCACCTCAGCGCTGATGCCTGCTCGTATAGTGGCAGCGAGATCAAGAGCAAGACATTCGTGACCAAGCGGGCTCATGTGAAAACGGTCTTTCGCCATGAGGCTAGTCATAAGGTTTTGATCAAGACTTAAGGCGTGTTTCATGCGCTGGTATCTTTTGACCACAGGCAGATCCTGTGCTTTTCCAATGCGTGCGATGAGATCGACGGTATCAGCATAGTTTTGATTGCTTAATATGCGAGGAAAGAATTGCGGGTCGATTAGGATCAGAGGCAGTTTGTGTTCTTGGGCGATGGCGATGCCTTTTCGTATGGTTGCGGTCAGCTCTTCTAGTGGCACTTTGCCCAGCGCATCATTCGTGCCCACCTGCCACACTATAAGATCGGGTGATGTGGCTTTGATGGCTGGGGATATGCGTTTTAAGGCCGCTTTTGCTCTCTCGCCACCTACGCCTTTAGCAATGACATCAACCTTGGGGTCGCTCCTTTTTCCATTTAGATAAAAAGCAGTACGGGCAGGATAAGCCTTTGATATATCGCCAGCTCCCACGCCGGAGGTCGATGATGAACCTATCATCAAGATTGTTATTTTTTGTTTTTTCACAGGCAAGGTGAAAGATGGTTGTGGGTCAACAATGCCACATTCCAATTTTTTTAAAGCGGAACTATCCGATGCAGCGGCAGAAAAAGTAAAAAGCATCATCGATATACAAGCGACAAAGCTTTGAATCCAAAAATTCATTGATTATCTTATCCAGCCAATTTGTAACACACACCATAATAAGCTTATTTTATCTCGTGTCACGATCAGGCTTTTGTGAAGACTACACTTAAATTATTTGCTGGCATGTTGATGATGTGAGGGCCTGTGAAACCTGCCTCTTGGGCATGGGTGGCGATGTCGTCGAGATGGCGGATGCCGCTTGAAGGGTTGCCAGCGCGCAAACTTTCGTCAAAAGCGAGATTGCTTGGGGCAGTTTCAATATCACTTCGAAAAAAGGGACCATAAAAAAACAAGGGCGCCCCACTTGTCAAAATGTGTGATGCTAACTTGATCAGGGCAAGCGTGGCAGTCCACGGTGCAATATGGATGACATTCATGGAAATCAGTGCATCCGCTTTCGAAACGGGCCATTGCTCTTCAAGCAGATCAAGTTTGAGGGGCGTTTCTATGTTTGTTAGCTTAGCTTGCTTGATCCATTTTTCGATTTGAGAAAGTTGTTCTTCTGATCGTTCTGTTGGTTGAAAGTTGAGATAGGGTAGATGGTTTGCCAGATAAATCACATGGGCGCCTGACCCTGAGCCAACCTCCAGCACTGTGCCAGATTTTGGTAAAATATGAGCAAGTGTCTCACTGATGAGTGCGCGATTTCGCAAGGCTGCGGGCGGCACAGGGTGTAAATCATAAACGGGCATATCAATGCGTGATGGGGGTGTCATATGTATCAGGCTCACCTAGGATGATAATTGGTTGCAATCAGTCTTTTTGCCAAAAACGAACAATGCAGGATTGCTTTTAAAAACTCAAATCTTCTAATGTGCTTAGAAGCTTGATCAATCGAGGCTAGGGTGGCTGAACTTTTATGAGCAAGATCGAATTTCACAATATACCAGCTGCCCCAAAAGGAGTAGCTCCTTTCTCCCATGCGACTGAGGCGGGTGGATTTATCTTTGTAACCGGCCAAATGCCAACTTGGCCAGGTGAACCAGCCCGACCTTTGCCTGAGGGCATTGAGGCGCAAACGCGTCGGGTGATGGATAATCTGATTATTGTACTTGAAGGGATGGGCCTTACATTGGCGAGTGTTGCTCAGGTGCGAGTTTATATTACTGAATTCAAGCGTGATTATGCCGCGATGAATGAGGTTTATCAATCGTATTTTCCAGCCGATCGCTTGCCCGCGCGTACCTGTGTCGGGGTTACCGGTCTGGCTGTCGATGCCTTGGTAGAAATTGATATGATAGCGGTGCGGCCATGATGTTTACAAAACCGTTTACTCAACAAGAAGCAATCCCTGAAGCGGGCATTGCGCGTGCGGTTGAAATTTTGCGAGAAGGGCGGTTACATCGTTATAATACAGCCGCTGGAGAGACATCTGAAACGTCCCTTTTGGAAGAGGAATATGCAGCTTATCAGGGCGCTAAATATTGTCTGGCTCTGGCCTCAGGCGGACAGTCGATGCAGATTGCTTTGCGGGCGGTGGGGCTGAAACCGGGTGATAAAATTCTGGCCAATGCCTATACACTCGCACCCGTGCCGGGCGCCATTCATGTGGCGGGAGGCGTGCCAGTATTTGTTGAAATTAATGATGACTGGCACATCGACATAGACGATTTGTGGGCAAAGGCTGCGAGCTCTGGCGCGAAGTTTTTAATGCTTTCCCACATGCGCGGCCATATTGCGGATATGGCTTCGATTGTTGCTATTTGCGAAGAATTTAACATTGCGATGATCGAAGACTGCGCCCACACAATGGGCGCGCGATGGCAGGGTGTGCGCTCTGGCAATTTCGGTAAGGTCGCCTGTTTTTCAAATCAGACTTATAAGCATATGAATTCGGGAGAGGGCGGGTTTTTAACGACCGATGATGCAGAAGTGGCGGCCCGCGCCACAATTTTGTCAGGCTCCTATATGCTTTACGAGCGGCACGGGGCGACACCTGATGCGAGTGTTTTTGATAACATGCGTCTTGATACGCCGAATTGCTCTGCGAGGCTTGATAATTTGCGTGCGGCTATTTTGCGGGCGCAATTGCCAAATCTTGATGCGAATATTACCCGCTGGAACGCGCGCTATCATACGCTAGAGGCGGGATTGAGCGACATAGATGGCCTTCGTGTGGTTGCCCGTAAGGAGCATGAAGAATTTGTTGGTTCGTCTTTTCAGTTTCAAGCGCTTGGCATTCAGCCGTTGCTCATTCCTGAATTTATCACTGGTTGCGCAAAGCGTGGGGTGGAGTTGAAATGGTTTGGTGCCGATGAGCCAGCAGCCTTTACCAGCCGCTACGACAGCTGGCAGTATTTCGATGATCTGCCGGAACTGACAAAAACCAAGAAGACGCTCTCACGCACATGCGATATGCGGGTGCCCCTTACTTTCGATGAGGCGGATTGCGTTTTAATAGCGAAGATCATTGCGGATGAGGCGGCAAAGTTTATTGCGACCTGACATCTTCAAGGTCAGTTTTTTGAAAACCGTAAAAGCACCGCGCCAAGAAGCGTCAGCATTGTTGCTATAACCTTCACAAGATCGAGCCGCTCTTTCAAAAAGAAGACGCCGAACAACAACGCAAATATAATGCTTGTTTCTCTAAGGGCAGTTACTAGGGCGATGGGTGCTTGTGTGAAGGCCCAAATCACGATGCTAAACGCGATATAAGAAGCCGTGCCACCGATGATGAATGTGTTTCGGCCCTCGCTCAGAACTTTGGGTAAAAGAGAGGGGCGTTTGATGGCGAAGAAAATGGCGAAAATAACCGCATTGCCAAAGCCGAGCCAGCCATAAAAACCAAGCGCTGTTTCCGCCAGCCGTGCACCCAAACCGTCGATTAATGAATAACCAGCAATGAAACAACCCGTGATAAAAGCGAGCAGGGCGGCGCGTGTGTTGCGAATGCCGTCTTTTTGGCGCACGAGGGCGAGGCTCAAAATTCCGGCAGCGATAATGCAAATGGCCAAAAGTTCCAAAGAGGTGAGGTGAACGCCCAGAAAAACAACAGAAACCCCCGCGACCAGCAAAGGCGCGCTGCCCCGTGCAATGGGATAGACTTGTGTCAGATCGCCGATTTTATAAGAAGCGAGAAGAAACAACTGGTAGCCGAAGTGGAAAAACAGGCCTGCAAAGATATAAGGCCATGAGGCGGGGGCAGGCAGCGGCATGATGATCATAAAGACCAGCGCTATGGGCGCGTGACCAAGGATAACAGCTGCAAGATTCAGCTCTTTATCTACGCCACTCTTCACAAGAGCATTCCACGATGCATGAAGAACTGCGGCAAAAATGACTGCAATGAAAACGGTAATTGTCATCCCGCTAATTTGCCACAGCTTCTCGTGGCAAGCTATCTCTATGATAGCAGATCAGGGATAATTATGTGATTTAGCGTCTGCGGGAAAACCGGTCAGTCAAATCTGCTGAATGGTGACGTCCTGCAACATCTGTTGAGGTCGGTCTTTTATTGGCAAAAATATCGTCTGCTGAAGAGCGGGCGGCGGCTACGCGGCTGATATGACTAAACATCTTAATGCTCCTTTGATTTTGTGCACTGCGATAAATCTTACATAGTGTATCGCCCTTCTGATCAGTAGTGCCGTTATTGCATAGCGGCCATGCAATAACGGAATAGTCGCTTAATGAGATGTTAATGACGTGGATTAGGTTGGGATTGCGCTCATATAACGTGATGGGGCTGGACGCTAAGGCTTCGCTTTGTTTATAAGCGATGGACGAGTTCCTAACCGATGATATTCAAAGAGGCGACATGGCAGGCCATAGTAAATTTAAAAACATCATGTACCGCAAGGGCGCGCAGGATGCGAAACGCTCGAAGATGTTTTCTAAACTTTCCAAGGAAATCACCGTTGCTGCTAAAATGGGCGGCACGGATGTGGATGGAAATTCGCGGCTGCGGCTGGCTGTACAAAACGCCAAGGGCCAATCCATGCCTAAAGACGTTATCGAGCGGGCGATTAAAAAAGCCGACGGCAGTGATGCGGAGAACTATGAAGAGATTCGCTATGAGGGCTTTGGTCCCGGCGGTGTTGCCGTTGTCGTTGAATGTCTGACTGATAATAAAAATCGCTCCGCTTCCACGGTGCGTTCAACTTTTACAAAACACGGCGGCGCACTGGGTGAAACCGGATCTGTGGGCTTCATGTTCGATCATGTGGGCGAAATTGCCTATAAGAATGATGCGGGAGACGCGGACGCGGTGATGGACGCGGCCATTGAAGCGGGCGCGGAAGACTGCGAGAGCGACGAAGACGGTCATATCATCTTATGTGTGTTTGAAGATTTGAGTGAAGTGTCAAAAGCACTCGCGGAAACCCTTGGTGAGGCAGAAAGCGTGAAGCCGATCTGGAAGCCACAAAACAATGTGCCTGTGGATGCTGAGAAAGCAGGAACGCTGTTGAAGCTTATCTCAACGCTAGAAGACGACGAAGACGTGCAGAATGTCTATGCGAACTTTGAGATTGATGATGAGGTGATGGCAAGTCTTGAAGGTTGAGGGATTGATTGGTGGGTGATTTACTCGTCGAATAACCTGAAAGATGTTTCTGGCGTTAGAAAAATCATCCTCGGCTCGGAAGGCAAGGATTCAATCGAGATATTGATAGAATTATCGTTTCTCTTATCAGTCGGATAGCGGCCTTCAATCTGTTCCAAATATCCTAATAATGAGCGTTTATCATGCCAATGCATTGGTAAAATAATGCGCACACCTAAGCGTTTTATCAGCCGCTCCATATTATCTAAACTTAATGTTTGAATGCCGTTGACAGGCATCATCATGACATCAAGCCGGCCTATTTCCGCAAGTTGTTCCTCTGTGGGGTATTCATGTAATTGTCCTAAATGCCCAATGCATAATCCATCAGTTTCAAATATAAAAATAGAGTTTTCGTCAGGCCGATAGCCGGTTCCTTGTGAAGTGAAATCAGTGGTAATATTTCGAACAATAGTGTCGTTAATTCTAACGTAGTGCCGGACAGCTTCACCATCAATGCGCCATCCTCGCAAAACGTGTTCTATTTCTTCATCGGGCTCAAACGTAAAATGACCATCATGAACTGTATTCATCGTGGCAATATCAGGCAATTGTTTGGATCCATGAAAGCCTGTATAATCTGTGGCAATATTCAAGCCTGAGGAATTTTCAATTCTGAAAGATGAATGGGCTAAATAGGTAATCTCTACACCCTGTCTTGCTTGGGCAAAGTGTAGTGCGCCTTCGTAGTTTGCTGGTAGAATTCCGTTGTTAAACTTTGCGACTGGACGGCAAAAGCTACCTTGTGAAATTTGTGAATAGCTCGATGAAGCCCATGACATGCCTATGGTTGCAAATAACGCTAGTATCGCAGAAAGCCGCATTTTGCCTCTATTCTTTTCGTTGTGCTATCAGCTTGCAATAGCAGATATTGAATGATTGTTTTCAGCATATAATAAAAATAAGAGCCATCCAAGGATCGTAGGTATCTGTGACTTAAGCGGGAAGGCTTATAATTAAGCGGGAATAAATTGGTTCATTTTATTGTTCGCAACTGTAGCTAAAGTCTGCTTCTCCTATTTCCCCCAACACAATTTACTGTCGGCGCTTAAAGTGGCCAGACAAGCAGAAGTGTTGGCACTGCTACGATAATCACGATAATTTCGAGGGCTAATCCCATGCGCCAGTAATCACCAAAATGGTAGTTGCCGGGTCCCATAATAATGGTGTTATTTTTATGGCCGATAGGTGTGAGAAAGGCACATGATGCGGCAACGGCAACGCCCATGAGAAATGGGTCGGGATTGACGCCAATTGATTGAGCAACACTGACGGCTATAGGGGCGGCTATCAATGCTGTTGCAACGTTGTTTAAGAAATCTGACAATGTCATTGTCACAACCATTAAAACAGTCAAAATCATCCAATGTGGCATACCAGCTGTCTGGGTGACGATGAGATCGGCGATCAGTTTCGTGCCGCCGGAATTCTCAAGCGCGGCACTCAGTGGGATGAGGGAGGCAAGGAGAACAATGACCTTCCATTCAATCAGCTCATAAAAATCATTACCTCCAATCAAGCCCATAGCCACATAGGCGACAACGCACACACCTAATGATATTGCGAGAGATATGACGCCAAATGCAGCCAAGGCTATAGCGAGAGCGAAAGCTGTAATAGCCAATTGAGCTTTTCGTCGTTGGATAACCTCAGTGCGTCGAGACGCGAGTGGCAACACGCCTAACCATTGGCAAACGCTATCTATTCGGTCATCGGGTCCAAGGAGGAGCAAAAGATCACCGGGTTTAATTGGCAAATTCCGTACACGATCTCGAAAGCGAATGCCTTGCCTCGAAACGCCAAGAAGGGTTACCCCGTGACGATACAAAAGTTGCAATCCCATGGATGTTCGGCCATCAATGCGGGCATTATCGGGGACAATGGCTTCTATAAGGCTCAAAGATTGACCGCGTAATCCACCATGTTTTTCCGATCCGGCAAAATCCAGTTCTGCAGCACCCATAAAATTTTCAATGGATTTTGGATCGCCTTCGAGCACAAGGAAATCACCCTTACGCGTTATTTGCCTGCGCGAAAATCCGCCAAGCCGTTTTCCATTGCGCACGAGACCAAGAATTGTAATGTCATTGTCATTGGCTAACGGATAAAGCTCACGCACTTGTATATTAGTAGATTTTGACCCTTCTTTGACCCGGGCTTCGGCGACATAAAGACCCGCATCGTCCTCAAGCAAGGATGTGTCCTCTCGCGTGGGAAGTAACCGCCAGCCAATTAAGGCGACATAAGCGATCCCGACAATGGAAATAACAAGCCCAACGGGAGTGAAGTCAAACATATGAAATGGCTCACCCAGTGCATCTTGCCGGTATTGAGCGATCACGATGTTGGGCGGCGTACCAATGAGAGTTATCATCCCCCCTAGGATCGTACCGAAGGAAAGGGGCATCAATGACAGCGATACAGCTCGTTTGGCTTTCTTCGCGGCATCTATATCCAGCGTCATTAACAGTGCCAGTGCAGCAACATTATTGATAATCGCTGAAAGTATTGCTCCTACAAATGCCATGATGGAAATGTGTAAGGAAAGCTTTCTGTCTGGCTGCACCACAAAGCGCGCAATAAGTTCAACGGCGCCTGAATTAGTGAGCCCACGCGATACAATTAATACCAGCGCGATGATGACGACTGCAGGATGGCCGAAGCCTTCGAAAGCTTCTTTTGGAGAAACAAATCCGGCAAGCACTGCGATAAGCAATGCAGTAAATGCGACCAGATCATAGCGAAAGCGTCCCCAAACGAGAAAGCCGAAAAGAATACCAAATAGTGAGAATAATAGTATTTGGTCGATGGTCATGGGAATTGCCTCTTGCTATCAACATGGAATATTGGGCTAAAGAGCGTCAAGCTTTTGAAGGTTAATCCAATTGCGACGACAGTGAAAGGCTGCTTCCCCCCACAAAAACGAATTAATCCACCTTTCACACTCTCCTCATTTTCCTCAACATGATTTACTGTTTGTGCCATGACAGAGATGATTCGCATTATTGGAATTGATCCAGGCCTCCGGAACACGGGCTGGGGGGTGGTTGATATTAAGGGGAATGGCCTTTCTTTTGTGGCATCGGGCACTATTAAAGCTGCAACTGATGCCACCCTTTCAAATAGGCTGCTTGAAATTTTCAATGGGCTCAGCGCCGTCATTGGCGAGTGGACGCCTGATGAGGCGGCGGTGGAAGAAACATTTGTCAATAAAGATGCCCGAGCGACCCTCAAACTTGGACAGGCGAGGGGCATTGCTATGGTCGTGCCGGCCAAGGCTGGTTTGAGCGTTGCCGAATATGCCCCCAATCAGGTGAAAAAATCCGTCATTGGCGTTGGTCATGGCGATAAGAAACAAATCAAACTGATGGTGAAAGTGCTGATGCCCAAAGCAGTCTTTGATAGCGATGATGCCGCTGATGCGCTGGCGATTGCGATTTGTCATGCCCATAATCGCCAAACACTTGCCCAACAAATGCGAATGGCGGTCGTTCAATGATTGGTAAACTCAAAGGCGTGGTTGACAGTTATGGTGAGGATTATTTGATCCTTGATGTGCAAGGTGTGGGCTATCAGGTGTATTGCTCTTCTAAAACCATGGGCACCCTGCCACGCCCTGGCGAGGCCGCAACACTTTCTATCGAGACCCATGTGCGTGAGACGGAAATCAGGCTTTTCGGCTTTTCATCTGATTTAGAGCGCGAATGGTTTAACCTGTTGCAAAGCGTGCAAGGGGTGGGTGCGAAGGTGGCGCTGGCGATTTTGGGCACATTGGGCCCTGGTGATTTAGCCTCTGCAATCGCGCTTCAAGATAAGGCGATGGTCGCGCGCAGTCCCGGCGTTGGGCCAAAAGTGGCGCAGCGCATTGTGCTTGAATTGAAAACTAAAGCACCGGCTTTGTCGGGGGATACGTCCGGCACAATCGGCCTTCAACAAGAACTGGGCGAGGGCGTTGCTTCATCTAATGTTGCCGATGCGGTTTCCGCTTTGACCAATTTGGGCTATGGCGCGCCGCAAGCCTCCGCCGCCATTGCCGCTGCGGTGAAAAATGCAGGCGAAGAGGCCGATACGCAGACGTTGATTAGAGTAGGCTTGAAGGAACTGGCTCGGTGAGATCACTCGGCCAACATTTTAAAACATTCATTGCCATGCTTGCGGTGTTTTGCGTCATCGCGCCGCTTATCGCGGGCGCATATTATCTAGTGTTTTATCCGCTTTATGTTTTGTCGGGGCGCGCTGAGGTGACAATCGATCAATTGCTTTATTTCCCGACCATTAGCGTTTTGTTCTTTGTGCTTCTCCCGGGTCTTTTGTTGACGCCTTTTGTGTTGGGCGTGATACCGGCGTTCATTACCTGTGTATTGAGCTTTTTGGTTTATATCATGCGCGGCTATGTCAATTGGTGGCTGGTTTGTCTGTTTGCTTTTGTGGCTTGTGCCGCGCCGCTTAGCTTTGACGGTCTGCAGTCCAGCACCAACCTGATTACGAAACCGATTTTTGTATTGTCCGGTTTTATGTCTGCCCTGACAATATGTTGGTGGCGTAGAGCTTTCGGATTTAATAAGATCATTAGATGAGTGATTCTGAGCGCATCATAACCCCTGAACTTCGTGAGGACGACGACACCTCAATTCGCCCTTTGGCGATTGATGAGTTTACCGGTCAAAAAGAAGCGCGTGAAAACCTAAAAGTTTTTATTGGCGCCGCGAAATCACGTGGTGAAGCCTTGGATCATGTGTTGTTTGTCGGTCCGCCCGGTCTTGGAAAGACGACACTGGCGCAGATTGTGGCGCGGGAGCTTGGTGTTAATTTTCGCTCTACCTCTGGCCCTGTGATTGCCAAATCTGGTGATCTGGCAGCTTTGCTCACAAACTTGGAAGAAAATGACGTCCTCTTCATTGATGAGATCCATAGGCTTAATCCTGCGGTTGAAGAAATTTTGTATCCCGCGATGGAAGATTTTCAGCTTGATCTGATTATCGGGGAGGGACCGGCAGCGCGTTCCGTCAAAATTGATCTGGCTAAATTTACGCTTGTCGCCGCCACCACACGCCTTGGCCTTCTCACCACCCCATTGCGTGATCGGTTTGGCATTCCAATCCGGCTTAATTTTTATACCGTGGAAGAATTGGAAAGCATCGTTGTTCGTGGGGCGCGCATTATGGGCATCGGCATGACAGCAGATGGCGCGAGGGAAGTTGCGCGGCGCTCACGTGGGACACCGCGTATCGCAGGGCGCTTGTTGCGTCGGGTGCGTGACTTTGCGATCTTTGATGGGGAAACAGAAATCACACGCGAGATTGCTGATAAGGCGCTGCGCCGTCTTGATGTGGATGATCGCGGGCTTGATGCGCTGGATAAGCGCTATCTTAATCAAATCGCGATGAACTTTGGCGGTGGCCCTGTTGGGATTGAGACCATTGCTGCCGCTCTTTCAGAACCACGCGATGCGGTGGAAGAGATTGTGGAGCCTTATCTTATTCAACAAGGCTTTGTGCAACGAACCCCGCGCGGGCGGTTACTCACCCCGCTCGCGTTTACACATATGGGCCTTGCTGTGCCAGAAGGTGGAGCCGTGCATCAAATGGGATTGTTCCAAGAGGACGATGGTGTTGAATAGTTTGCACGTTGTCTTGTCTAAATATTTTGAAACTAAGCGCTGAACGTTAGCACTTTAAAAAGACAAGCGCCGATGCCCTTGAAACCCAGATTAGCAGTTTCTAAAACGAAGATTATCGCGAGACAATTGAGCAACTGAATCACACCCCATTAATCTCATATCTCGCTCGATTTCCGCACGCATGAGATGCAATGCACGCTCAACACCCGGTTGGCCAGCTGCCGCCAGCGGATATAGATAGAACCGCCCGCCACCAACAGCCTTTGCACCCAGTGACAAGGCTTTTAACACATGGGTCCCGCGCTGAATGCCGCTATCCATAATAACGTCAATCTTGTCGCCGACTGCATTGACGATTTCTTCTAGCTGGTCAAATGGTGTGCGCGATCCATCAAGCTGCCTGCCACCATGGTTGGATAAGACAATGCCTGTACAGCCAATTTCAACTGCTCTTTTAGCATCAGCAACGCTCATAATACCTTTGAGGCAAAACTGACCGTCCCATTCTTTGACCATCTCAGCCACATCATCCCATGTCATGGATGGATCGAGCATTTCTGAAAAATAACGACCGATTGAAAGCGCGCCGCCGCTCATATCGACGCGGTTATCCAATTGTGGCAGAGAAAATTTTTCGTGAGTGACATAATTTATGCCCCACATTGGCTTGATCGCAAACTGCAGCATGCCACCAAGCGTTAATTTAAAGGGAATTGAAAAGCCCGTGCGCAAGTCGCGCTCTCGGTTGCCGCCGGTGATGGAGTCGACAGTCAACATCATCACTTCGACGCCAGCCTCTTTTGCACTTTGCATCATGGCTTTGTTTAGGCCGCGATCTTTGTGAAAGTAAAATTGATAGCATTGAGGATTGCTGTGTTTCTTGCGAACGTCAGCAAGACTAACTGTGCCGAGGGATGAAACACCAAACATGGTTCCAAATTTTTCGGCAGCGGCCGCAACCGCATGTTCCCCTTTGTGATGGAACAAGCGTTGTAGTGCTGTGGGAGAACAATAGAGAGGCATGTCTAATTTTTGCCCCATGACTGTCACGGACATATCGATGTCTTTTACGCCTGCCAGAACATTGGGCACGAGATCGCATGTATCAAAAGACAGAGTATTTTGCTGATAGGTTTTTTCATCATCTGCCCCGCCATCAATATAGTTGAAAATCGGGCTAGGTAGGCGGCGTTGTGCAAGTCGTCTGAAGTCTTGAAAATTATGGCAATCTTTAAGCCGCATGATGATTCCGATATGATCGATAAAATGATAATAATATTACTGACTGGTTAGCTATTTTCTGCCTTACTAGTCAATAGTCATAGCTATGGTAATTAAATGGCCGGACTAGAGAGGGGACTTCGTTCTTTGATAGGCTGTTAGTGCAAGATCACGCGCTTTTTTGTGATCCACGATTGGGTGCGGATAAGTGTCATCTAAGACAATGCCTGCTTCCTTTAAAATAGCTGTCGACGCTTCCCATGGTTCATTGAGATATTTGTTGGGTAGCTTTTCCAGTTCGGGAACAAAGCGCCTGATGTAGTCACCGTTTGGGTCGAATTTTGCGCCTTGAAGCATCGGATTGAAAATACGAAAATAGGGGGCGGCATCAGCACCGCAGCCAGCAATCCATTGCCAGCTCGCTGTGTTCGCCCCAATATCAGCATCAAGCAATGTGTCCCAAAACCATGCCATGCCATCACGCCAATCAATCAAAAGGTGCTTGACCAAAAAGCTGCCAACAATCATGCGCACACGGTTATGCATCCAGCCTGTTTGCCATAGTTCACGCATACCCGCATCGACAATGGGATAGCCGGTTTGGCCCCTCTGCCAAGCTTGTAGTTTGGTGCTGTCTTGGCGCCATGGAAAAGCGCTAAACTTGGGGTTTATTTCTTTGGTCAGCATGTCTGGATTATGAAACAGCAGCACATATGAAAATTCGCGCCATGCGATTTCTGACAAAAACACATCCGCCTGATCTAAGGGAATGTCACCAGCATCAACAGCGAATTTGATGGCGTGCCAAATTTGAACAGGGCTGATTTCACCGTGATGCAAATGGGGAGATAGGCCTGATGTGCCCAGTTTGTCTGGACGGTTTCTTGCATCACGGTAATGAGCGGCCGCGTCAGTGATAAAGCGCGCTAATCTTTGCTGTGCCCCTGCTTCTCCGGGTTGCCATTGTGATGAAAAATCCTCAGCCCAATTGGGTGATGTTGGTAGAAGGTCCAGCTCCTCTAATTCGAGTGATTGCAAGGAATGCTTTGCGCATGTCATTGAGTCAGCTGATTTGATTGCTTCTCGAACCGTGCCACGCGCTTTCATGGCCTTCCAAAGCGGGGTGAACACACGATAGGACTGTCCAGACCCTGTTTTGAAATGCCAAGGCTCATGCAGCAAGCGCCCATTCATGCTGGTGACACTGATGTCTTTGGCTTCTAGCGTGGCTTTAATTCGCTTATCTATTTCTATTTGAGAGGGACTATATCGGCGCGTCCAATAGACGTGGGTTGCCCCGGTTTTTTCAACAATGTCAGGAATGAGATATTCTTGAGAGCCAGCGAGCAACGTCAGCCTACTGCCAAGTGCTTCAATATCGCTTTTCAGTGAGTTGAGTGAATGGTGAAGCCACCATTTTCTGGCCCCGCCAGCAGCCCATGGTGCTTCGCTTTTTTCATCATAAATAAAAAGGCAAATGAGAGGTTGGCCGTTTTCAATGGCGGCATGAAGGGCGGGATTATCTTTGAGGCGCAAATCTTCGCGAAACCAAAAAAGGCATGGAGCGCTATTGTCAGAAGGGGTCATTTCCTCGTCCGCTCAATCCACTCGCTACACCGCGCCTCAGGATTTTCATTGAACGTGATATCGGTCACCACTGATGCGATGTCTGCGCCGGCATTTATCACGCCATCAAGCCGGTCAAGATTAAGCCCGCCGATGGCGCACAGGGGAGTGGTGCCGATGCGCTTTTTCCAACGCGTGATTTTTTCTAAGCCTTGCGGGTTCCATTTCATGGCTTTCAAAATGGTTGGGTATATCGGGCCAAGCGCAACATAGTCAGGGTCATATGTGAGGGCGCGTTCTAGCTCATCGTCGTCATGGGTGGAAATGCCAACCTTGATGCCTGCTTTTCGAATAGCTTTCATGTCAGCCTCATCGAGATCTTCTTGCCCAAGATGGATATAATTGCATTTTTCATCAATCGCGATTTGCCAGAAATCATTGACGATAAGCTGGCAGTTAAACTCGTCGCATAAATCGCGGGCGCGGATGATCTCAAGGCGCTGTGTCACTTCATCGGGCACCGCGCCATGGCGATCTTTCATGCGCAGTTGCACGAGTTTGACGCCCAAAGGCAAAAGCCGTGTCAGCCAATCGGCATTATCCACGATGGGGTAGAAGGGGTCGAGTTTCATTTATAAAAAAGCCTTGCCTAGAACGGGGGTAGAAGGAGCCGCCATATCGCGCGGTTCCATGGGGTCTGCTTCATAGGCCATGCGACCAGCATCAATCGCCAGCGCGAAGGCTTTGGCCATTAAAACAGGATCGCCTGCTTTGGCAACAGCGGTGTTGAGAAGGATGGCATCATAGCCAAGCTCCATGGCTTCTGCTGCGTGTGATGGTTTGCCAAGCCCTGCGTCAATGACCAGTGGGGTATCGGGAAAATGGGCGCGCATAGCACTAAGCGCAAAGCGATTGTTGATGCCGCGCCCCGAGCCAATGGGCGCACCCCATGGCATAAGCACTTCACACCCCGCCTCAAGCAGGCGTTCTGCTACGACCAGATCATCCGTTGTATAGGGGAAAACCTGAAAGCCTTGACTGTTGAGTTCACGGGCGGCTTCCACAAGGCCAAAGACATCGGGCTGCAAGGTGTCCGCTTCGCCAATGACTTCGAGTTTAATCCACGGTGTGCCGAAGACTTCACGCGCCATGAGGGCGGTGGTGATCGCCTCTTTTGCGGTGTGGCACCCAGCCGTGTTGGGTAATACTTTTGCGCCCAGCTCTTTGATGATGCCCCAAAAATCTTGGCCCTCTTTTTGGGCGCCAGATTCACGGCGCAGGGAGACGGTGATAATTTGTGATCCGCTCTCACGGATGGCATCACACATAATCGCAGGCGAGGGATAAAGCGATGTACCAAGCATAAAGCGTGATGAGACAGATGTGTCGTAGAAGGTAACCATCATCCACCCTTCATTGGGGCTAAAATTTCGATGCGGTCATTATCATTCACCTTTGTATCTGCGCGAAATGAGGCTGGCACAAAGTCACCATTGACGGCGGTCGCAATGGTCGCGTTTTCATAGCCTAGTTCATTCAGCAAAGCGGTAAGGGTTACCGCTCTTGCTTCAAGCGGTTGCCCGTTGACGATAAGCTTCATTGCCTATGTCTCCCAAGTTGAAATAGCATTCTGGTGTGGTTCCTTCTAAGAGGACTTCCCGCATCATGCGGGCCATCGCTGGCGCTAGTAGGAAGCCATGGCGATAAAGACCGTTGATATAATAGGTGCCGTTTTGCAAGATGATGCGGGGTAGATTGTCAGGGAAGGCAGGGCGCACGTCCGTGCCGATTTCGACAATCTCTGCTTCGCCAAATACAGGATGAAGGGCGTAGGCTGAAGAGAGCAGCTCGATCATGGAACGCGCTGTGATGCGGCCTCGCTCGCCGCTTTCTATCATGGTTGCGCCAACCATGAAGTGACCATCAGCGCGGGGCACAATGTAAAGCGGAATGCGGGGATGCAGCATTCTGACGGGACGTGCAAGACTGATTTCATCTGAGCGAATGATCAGCATTTCACCCTTCACACCGCGCAAGTCTTTTAGAGCGTCGCGAGCACTGAGGCCACGGGTATCTATGGTGATGTCGGTCTTTTCAGCATCAAAGCCATCGGCCTTAAAATGCAGATGCGCACCTTTTTCCTGAACATAATCACTGAGCGAGGTCATGGCATCGCGTGGGTTTAAATGCGCTTCACTTGGAAAATAGAGCGCTTTGTTGAAGCGGCCTTCAAGGTGAGGCTCAAGCTCGGCAATGCGCGCGCCATCAATCCATTCATAGTTTTCTGTGCGGCGGGCAAAGCGGGTGAGGTCTGCCATATCGCGCGGTTGAGCTACAATGAGCGAGCCTTTATGGACCACATCGCCAACCCGTTCTTGCCACCATCCTGCTGCCTCACAGCCGAGACGGGCGACGGGTTCTTCGGCGCTCTCACGCTCGCACCATGGTGCCAACATGCCGCCAGCATACCAAGAGCAAGAGCTGGCGCCGATGTGATCGCCTTTGTCGTAGACGCTGACCGCGCAACCGTATTCCACAAGCTCAGCGGCAAGGGTTAGTCCTGCGACGCCCGCACCAATGATTTTGATCGATTTTGTTTGTGCGCCCATCTAAAGCGTTCCATTAAATTATGATGGGCGAAAAGGCGCGGTGCAGATGCAAGCATCCAATGAGCACATCGTCCCTTCGCCAGCATCATCTGGATCAGGTATTAAGGATCGCGGTGGAATGTAACCGCCTCTCAGAACCCTTAACCCGGGACTCTCCTCGATTGCTCTGAACCTATCTATTCATGTGACAATGTCAAGAATAGATGGCGCCAATATTAGTGCGCACTCCTAAGGTTAGCTATGTAATAGGGCAGTGCCGCACATGATAAAAACTGAGATTATATGTTTATTCTAGTAGTTATAAATCGGTCGTTTTTAGTTTTTATCATTAATCGTTTGAATAAATTCAAAAGTTGAATAATATAGATATTGTAGTGATGTGGCATTGTTCAAATTTTACTATAAGTGCCCAAATTTACTGCTGATATATAATATAAAGAAATGCAATTTTTGGGAGGAAATACAATGTCTTTACGAAATTTACTTTTTACTGCCGCTATAGTTTCTTTTGTGGCCTTATCCCCTGCTAAGGCGGATAACTTAGAGACTTTGAGCAAGTTTAAAACCACGGGTGTTACAGACTTTGAATTCATTGAACAGGGCGGAGCCAATGCTGCCGCTATTCGTGAAACATTAAAGCAAATTAAGATGCCGGCGGGCTTTAAAATCGACCTTTATGCTGTTGTGCCAGATGCAAGGAATATGGCTGTTGGACCACAAGGCGTTGTTACTTTTGTTGGCACACGCAAAACCAAAATCTGGTCTGTTACTGATCGCAATAAAGACCGTATTGCTGATGAAGTGAAAGATTTTGCCCCGTCGATTGATTTCGTCATTCCAAATGGCCCATGTTTCTCTAAAGACGGGTTCCTTTATATTGCTGAACAAAATCGCGTGTTGGTTTTCCCTGCTGCTGAGTATTTTTATGAAGGTCCAGATGTTGCTGCGTTCAACGTGGTGAAAAAGGGCGATCTTATACCTGCAGATGAAGAAAGCTATAATCACACCACGCGTGTGTGCGATGTGGGGCCGGACGGGAAGCTTTATATCTCGCTTGGTCAGCCCTTCAATGTAGCGCCACAAGAGAAAATGGATCTCTATAGAAAAACGGGCATTGGTGGCATCATTCGTATCAATACGGATGGAACCGGCAAAGAGGTTTACACCTATGGCGTGCGTAATTCTGTAGGACAAGACTTCAACCCAGCCAATGGCGAGTTGTGGTTTACGGATAATCAGGTCGACGGCATGGGAGACGACATTCCGCCAGGTGAGCTGAACCGTCAAACAGAAGCTGGTCAGCATTTTGGTCACCCGTGGTATGGTGGCGGCACCGTGCGAACTAATGAATATAAAGACGAAATACCGCCTGAGGGCATTGTGCATCCACAAGTTGAAACTACAGCGCATGCTGCTGATTTGGGCATGATGTTCTACACAGGGAAAATGTTCCCATCGAAATATAAAGGGGGCATTTTCTCTGCACAGCATGGTTCATGGAACCGCACAGATCCGATGGGTGCCCGCGTTATGTTCACTCCTGTGAACGAAGATGGCACTGCTGGTGAAATGGTTCCCTTTGCAGAAGGTTGGAAAGACGAAAACGACGAATATCTCGGTCGCCCCGTTGATGTTGCGCAATTGAAAGACGGCTCCATTTTGGTGTCGGATGACCTTGCAGGTGCCGTTTACCGCATCTCATATGAGAAATAGGCTGGATCATGAAAAAAGGTATCTTTAGCTTTTTTCTGGTATTCTTTGGCGGCGTGATTTTTGGTCACGCCGCTGACTTGAAGGCTGGAAAGAAAACCGCTTTAAAGTGCAATGTATGCCATGGGAAAAATGGATTAGCCGTGAATCCCGAAGCACCTAATTTGGCCGGCGAAAGCGATTTTTATATTGAAAAGCAGCTTATTGCTTTTCGCAGTGGTGCACGTAAACACCATCAGATGAGCATTATCGCTAAAGGCCTCAAGGATGAAGATATTGAAAACCTGGCTGCTTGGTATGCCGCTATGAAAGTAAGTGTTGAACTGCCTGATATTAAGTGAATACTCTATCGTATCATGGTTGAGCACTTGATAGAAGATAGGCTTTAAAGCTATATCGATTTTATGATGCAGCCTGACACACCTTCTAACCTTGCTGGAAAATTGACGACGCGCGGTCATGAGCTAGCTGTGCGGGTTTATTTTGAGGACACTGATTTTACCGGTGTTGTTTATCATGCGCGTTATTTGCATTTTTTTGAGCGAGGTCGCTCTGATTTTTTACGGCTCAAAGAAATCAATCATGTGAAGCTTGAAGAGGGGCTTTTTGGTGAGCCGCTGTATTTCATCGTGAAGAGTATCTCGCTTGATTTTACCGCACCTAGTCATATTGACGATATATTGACTGTTGAAACTGTGGTCGCGGATTGCAAAGGGGCTCGGTTGATGATGCAGCAAAAAATGCTACGTAATCAGCTTGTTATCGCCAAAGCTGATGTGATTGTTGTGCTTATTAACAAAGATGGAAAACCAAGACGCTTACCTGATGGGCTTATTCAAGCACTTGTGAACTAGAATACCTCTCCATTTTAGTGGTAATTGCCATAATAGTTACTGTTTATTAACTACAAAAATGGCTTTCTGGTTTTGTGTGATTTGAAGAGGCTCTTTTTGGGGGCTGTTTTGGGTTGCGCCGTTGTTCTGCCCAATTTGCGCGCAACAGAGACGGTGTGAGAAACAAAGGCTACTGGCCGATGCTTAAATACACCCGATAGTGATGAATTAAGTTTACACGGTCATGAGGAAATACAAATATGGCGACCCCAGCTGATATAACCGAGATTGCACTGGCTGCACCCAGCGACATTTCTCTTGTTGGACTTTTTCTAGAAGCGCATATTGTTGTTAAAGTGGTCATGCTTGGCCTGCTTCTCGCTTCTGTATGGAGCTGGGCCATTATGGTTGATAAAGCAATCTTATATAACCGAACCAAGAAGCAATTGGATCGTTTTGAAAGCG
Source organism: Hyphomicrobiales bacterium (assembly GCA_039989895.1). Taxonomy (NCBI): domain Bacteria; kingdom Pseudomonadati; phylum Pseudomonadota; class Alphaproteobacteria; order Hyphomicrobiales; species Hyphomicrobiales bacterium. The sequence goes on along the minus strand of JBDXGY010000001.1, from coordinate 133,136 downwards.
TTTTTTGGTCGGGCCAATCGCTTGAAGAGCTTTATAAATCTCTTTCGGCGCGCACGACCCATGGCATGGCGGCTTTGTTTGTTGCTGCGATGAAAGAATGGAAGCGTAGTCATGAAGCAAGTGCAAGTTCCTTTGTTGGTTTGCAAATGCGCCTAGATAAAGTGCTTGATGTGACAATCGCGCGGGAAGCTGAGCGACTTGAAAACCGTCTTTTATTTTTAGCAACCGTTGGTTCAGCCGCTCCGTTTGTCGGTCTTTTTGGTACTGTTTGGGGTATCATGCAGGCATTTCAGGCGATTGCAGCGTCAAAAAATACAAGCCTTGCCGTTGTTGCGCCGGGTATTGCTGAAGCGCTGCTTGCAACAGCAATTGGCCTCGCTGCCGCGATCCCTGCTGTTATTGCGTATAATAAACTTTCCTCATCTGCCGGTAAATTAACAGCGCGGCTGGAAGGTTTCGCCGATGAGTTTTCATCCATTTTGTCGCGTCAAATAGACGAGCAACACGCAGCGTAAAATATCTACTTTAAGGAAGCCTTGTTATGGGAATGTCAGTTGGATCATGGGGTGGGGGAGGTCGTCGCGGTCGTCGCGGACGACGTCATTCACAGCCTATCAGTGAAATTAATGTGACGCCCTTTGTGGATGTGATGCTTGTGTTGTTGATCATCTTCATGGTCGCGGCGCCGCTTTTAACATCAGGCGTGCCTGTTGACTTGCCTAAAACGGCAGCAAAAGCGTTGAATGTGGATACAAAGCCCATCACCATTTCAGTGAACGGGCAAGGGCAATTGTTTTTACAGGAAGATGAAATTTCTGAGGCCGACCTTATTGTTAAACTAACGGCTCTGGCTGACGCAGGTTCTGGTTTCGATGAGCGCATTTTGGTGCGCGGCGATCGTGCGTCCAACTATGGCGCTGTGTTGAAAGTGATGGGGACGATTAGTTCTGCTGGATATAAAAAAATTGGTCTTGTTTCGATTAATGAGAGCGCCGGATAGCTATGCGTAGCGTCGGTCCTTTCGTTTCACTTGGTGGTCATGCGATTATTCTCTTTTGGGGATTGGTCGCTTTTGCGCCTGAACCATTGGAATCCGATTTTGTTGAAGCTTTGCCTGTTGAATTTGTCACTATCGCTGAAGTAACCGATTTGACAAAAGGCGTGCGTGATGCGCCCGAAGTCATAGATAGTGAAGAGATAGTCGAGACACCTGAAGTTGCAAGTGAAGAGATATCTGAAGCGCCTGGTCCTGTTGAGACACCTGTTGAAACGCCTGATCCAATACCGGTGCCTGAGGTCGCAGAAAAACCGGTTGAAGCAAAGCCAGAAGAACCAGAACCAACACCACCTGAACCTATTGAAGAAGTGAAGCCAGAGCCAACACCACCTGAGCCGCCAAAACCTATTGAAGAAGTTAAGCCAGCACCTGTGCCAGAACCCTTGCCGGAGCCAGCACCTGAGAGGCCAAAGCCGCCAGAAATTACTGAGATAGCTCCGCCGAAAGACCCGCTTTCTGATATCATTGAAGATGCACCAGAGCCTGAACCAATCAAAGAGGTAACGGCCACACCGGAACCAGTTAAAGAGGCGACTGCCAAACCTGCAGCACCATCTGCGCCTGCGCCACGCTTGAATCCGAGACCAAAAGTGAAAACGGCAGCTAAAAAGCCTGACTTACTTGATAAGAAAAAACCTGCAAGCAATGCTGGTGGAAAGCCTAAGAAGACTGCATCTAAAGGTACATCAACCGGCAGAACGGGCGCAAAATTGACGCAGACCGAGCTTGATGGATTGCGGGATGCTATACAACGCTGTTGGTCATTGCCACCGGGCTATTCCGCGGGGCGTGATTTTCAGGCCAAGGTCAAAGCACGGCTTTCACCAGATGGCCGTCTTAAAGGGCGTGTCAATGTTGTTAGTGTTTCCGGTTTTGATGGCAGTGGCGGTGCCTTTTTAGTTAAGAATGCTGTTAAGGTAGCAATTGAAAAATGCCAGCCTTATAAGCTACCAGCAAATAAATATTCGGAATGGGAAAATCTTGAAGTCACATTTTATCCATAAATTGGGTTAGTGTGATATCTGTCTCACCAACAAAGAAAATAAATCGGAAGATCCATGGTTCATATATATTCTTTGATATCTCGTATTGTCGCTCTAACTGCGATGGTTTGTTTGATGTTCATGTTAAGTTTGCCTGCCCGCGCGCAAGTGTCAATTGAGGTTCGCGGAGCCAATATTGAGCCGTTGCCTATTGCTATTCCTACCATGCTGCCGGGTGCTGGTGACACAAATTATGCTGCCCGCATTTCTGACGTTATCGCGGCCGATCTTGAGCGTTCTGGATTTTTCAAAGCACTTGATCGTGCCACCTTTGTTGAAAATATCACGAACCCAAATGTTGCGCCAAAATTTGATGATTGGAAAGCGATTGATGCCAAAGCGCTTGTGACGGGGTCCGTTTCGGTTGCTAATGGTCAAGTTACTGCACAGTTCCGTTTGTGGGATGTCTTTGGCTCAGAGCAAATAGAAGGCCAGCAGTTTTCAACGACAGAACAAAACTGGCGTCGTGTGGCCCATATTATTGCCGATGCGATTTATGAAAAGCTGACGGGTGAAAAGGGTTACTTTGATACGCGCATCGTGTTTGTTGATGAAACAGGCACCAAACAACAGCGCCGCAAACGTCTTGCTATTATGGACCAAGATGGTGCGAATGTTCGTTTTTTGACCAATGGTAATGACTTGGTACTGACCCCACGCTTTAGCCCGACCAGCCAAGAAGTCACTTATATGTCTTTCGTGCCAGGTAGCCAGCCCAAAGTTTATCTATTGAATATTGAAACCGGACAACGTGAGGTTGTTGGTAATTTCCCCGGCATGACGTTCAGTCCGCGTTTCTCGCCTGATGGCCAGCGTATTATAATGAGCCTTCAACAGGACGGTAACGCCAATATCTTTTCAATGGACCTACGCTCTGGCGCGACATCGCGAATGACCAATGCAACGGCGATTGATACATCACCTTCTTATTCACCTGATGGCCGTTTCATTGTTTTTGAATCGGATCGAGGTGGCAGGCAGCAGCTCTACAAGATGTCAGCTGATGGCTCAGGCCAAGCGCGGATCTCTTTTGGCGATGGTTCTTATTCAACCCCTGTGTGGTCACCGAATGGAGATTGGATTGCCTTCACCAAGCGTTCTGGCGGTAAATTCCTGATTGGTGTGATGAAGCCTGATGGTTCTGGAGAGCGTATTTTGACCGAAGGGTTCCATAATGAAGGCCCTACATGGGCGCCTAATGGGCGTGTATTGATGTTCTTCCGGGAGACACAAGGTACGAGCGGCGGACCAAAATTATGGTCTGTTGATGTGACTGGCTATAATGAGCAAAAAATCCCAACACCGGGTTTTGGTTCAGACCCAGCATGGTCCCCACGCATCAATTAAGAGGTCTTTTCTTCTCTTGGGGTTGTAAAATTGTCACTTTCTAGGGAATCTAACCCCATAATAGGGCTTGTTAGAAAATTACCACTTTTTAGTCACAATTAGACGAGAAGACGCACCAAGGTCTGGTGCGCGAAAAGTTTATTGTTTTTTAACCAAGTCTCTGAACGCCGCCTTAACTCGAAATGTCATATAAATTTTAACTATGTGAGATATGGGCCCAATGATTATGTGGGTAATGTGGAGTTCTTTTAATGTTTACTAAAATTCGTCAATCACGCACTTTTGGGATCGCGGTCGTTATTACTGCCGCAGTTGCACTTGGTGCTTGTGCAAAAAAACCTACTCAGTCGGGTGCAGGTATTGGTCTGGGGACCGGTGCTAATGCTTCAGTTGCTAAGCCAGGTTCACCGCAAGACTTTGTTGTTAATGTTGGTGACCGTGTTCTGTTTACTGTCAACAGCAGCTCGGTGAATTCAGAGGGCAAGGCGATTCTTGATCGTCAGGCTCAATGGTTAAGTCAATATCCAAACTATAACTTTACTGTTGAAGGTCATGCCGATGAGCGTGGTACACGCGAGTATAACTTGGCTCTTGGTGCACGCCGTGCAGCAGCGACCAAACGTTATCTGATTTCAAAAGGTATCGCGTCAAATCGGATTAAGTCATTGTCGTTCGGTAAAGAGCGTCCTGTCGCGGTTTGTAATGATATTTCTTGCTGGTCACAAAACAGACGGACAGTCACTGTTCTTAACGGTGGAAACTCATAAAAGGCGAAATTTTAAGATCGTATCTTGAAATTGTTGCTGAGAAATATTGAAAAGGCGTCGCTTTTAGCGGCGCCTTTTTGTTTGTGACAAAAATTTGTTGATTGTTGTGTCAAAGTTTAGCCGAACTTCTGTTGTTTTATGATAAGCAGTATTGAGTGATATCACATCGCAAGAGAGTTACATGACCCGTTCAACAGCTTTGGCGTTCAGCGCCGCTCTAATTTTATCATCATTGAGCTTTGCCACGCATTCAGCTCACGCCAAGGAGCACCTTGAGCCATCACGTGTTGGTTCGGTGTTAGATCATTTCTTCTGGCGAGATAATGGACGAGCACGGGATTATCCAGATTTAGAACCTCCACGTGATTTAACGCAGTCTAATCGTGCGCCTGATAATGGAGTGATTATTGTAGCTCAATCAAAAAAACAGCTCGGGCAAGGTATTGCAAATAATAGCAATGGCGTTGCGACTAATAGTATTCGCGTGGACGAGCTTCAGGAACAGGTGCGCCAGTTGACTGGGCAAATTGAACAACTTATTTTTGAAACACGGCGTCTTCAAGAGCAAATTAACATCATGCAGGAAGACAATGAAGGGCGTTTTCAGGAATTAGAAAACGGCGGAAAGCGTTCTAATTTGGATGCCCCAAGTTCCACAGGTGAGCGTGAGACGACATTGGGATCGATTATTGAAAGCACTGAAGGTGGGAGCGACGCTGATCTAGTTGCTGTTGTTGAGGCTGATACAGTTCAACAACCGCTTGATATTGGGTCAACTATTCGCTCGAATACAGAAACTAATAATCTGGGTGGTAATGCTCCAGATGGTTTACCAGAAAGTCGCGATCCTTTGTTGCAACAAAATGGTGTTGCTTCTATTGGCACATTGAGTGTCAGTCCACAGAATGATCCAGATGCACTTTATAATCTTGGTTATACGCAAATTATTAATGGCGACTATGCTGCTGCAGAAGAAAATATGCGCCAGTTCACGCAACTCTATCCAAATCATTCGCTTGCCCCCAGTGCGCGCTACTGGCTTGGAGAGACATTTTTTGTACGTGGTCAGTTTAGTAATGCCGTTGCAGAATTTTCAACGAGCTACAAAGCTTTTCCTGATAGCAATAAAGCGCCTGACAGTCTTTTGAAACTTGGATTGTCGCTAGCAAGGCTTCAAGAACTGGATGCGGCCTGTGCGACTTTGGATGAAATGTTCACCCGTTTTCCTGATGTTTCTCGCTCACTTCAAATAGCCGCGCAAGACGAACAAGTTCGGTCTAACTGTTCCTGATTCTGTTCCGGTGGGTACAGCTCATTCTCTAGCGCCAAATCGTTTATTTCAAGAGCTTGATAATTTCGAGCATATCGCTGTTGCGGTTTCTGGTGGGAGCGATTCACTCGCTTTATTACATCTCTTGCATCACTGGGCGCTTTCTCACGGCAAAAGACTTACGGCCATAACTGTTGATCATCAATTGCGTGAGGCTTCACGCGATGAAGCGGCTTATGTGGGGCGACTTTGCAAGGGCATGGGTGTTGAACATCATGTATTGCAATGGTTTGGCGATAAGCCAGAAACAGGTTTGCCGAGCGCTGCGCGCACTGCGCGATACGCATTAATGGCTGCGCATTGTTCTCGTTCCCATATTCAAGTCTTAGCCTTAGGTCACACGCGCGACGATCAAGCCGAGACCCTCTTGATGCGTCTCACACGTACAGATGAGCAAAATCGTGGGCTATCGGGCATGGCAACAATAACATTGGTTACCCCAAACCCCGCATGTCATGTCATCGCATGTCGACCATTGCTTGATATTGGTCGCACTGAATTACGGGCCTATTTATCCCGCCACAATGTTGAGTGGGTGGATGATCCAAGCAATGAAGACCAACAATATGAGCGTGTACGTGTACGTGCTCACTTGGCGGATGAGCCGGGTCTTGCCCAGAAGTTAATTGATTACGCCGCCATTCATGCCCGCTATCGCAGCCAAATGGCATTGGATGCAGCGCGTTTTATTGAGCTGCATTGTTATGTGAGTTCTTTTGATTGCGTATATCTTCAGCGCTCCAAGCTTGATGAACAACCCTTGCCTTTGGCCGTTTTTATCTTGCAGGTATTACTGTCGGTTGTTGGTGGTCGCGATTATCTGCCACCGGCCATGAAAGTTTTAGACGTACTGCAAAGGCTTGATTCATCAACACTTGCACGAGTTCAAATAACCACACATCAATCACAGCTGATTCTCAATCGTGAAGTGCGCAATCTGCCACCAGTCTTACGGCTTGAAAACGGACCAATGTTGTGGGACCAACGGTTTTGGCTAACGCCGAATGATGATCTAGGTCACGATATCGAGGTGTCGAGCGGGTTTGATTTAAAAGGTGATATTGCTGACTATATTGACGCGGACGATAACTATCTCTTTTCGAAGATAACCAAGTTTGATAAGCGCGCTCTTGTGTCCATGCCTTTTGGATGTATTTATGATGGAAATGATAAGATTTCGGATTTTATTATCAAATCAGAAGTGATGCGAAAAGAGCTTTCATTATCGAGAGCTCTTGGGGCTTTTGACCGTTATTGTACGCAATTTGATTTCCCAATTAAGCGTGCGTTGGAGCGGCTGTTTACCGTGAAGATGCTAAAAGGGTGACAAGAAGGCATTTTCAGGGGATATAGAACTTTAATATTCTAATGTGTGTACCTATGTATAGGTTTAAGAGAGCATCATTAGAATGGTGCGGTAATTTAAAAAGGGTTGTTTATGAACTCGAATTTCAAAAATTTTGCGTTATGGGTTGTTATTATGCTGTTGGTGGTGGCGCTATTCCAGCTCTTCCAAAGTCCAACCCAAACGGTTGCAACAAGTACTATTCCTTATTCCGAATTTATGAGTGAAGTCGATAATGGTCGCGTCAACAAGGTTTCTATTGAAGCAGGCCAGGTAACAGGCACATTTGGTGATGGTAGTCGATTTAAAACATTTTCTCCGCCTGATGACCCCAGCTTGATTGAGCGTTTAGAAGCTAAAGGTGTTGTGATCAATGTGGAGCCAGAAGCACAAGGCTCACCTATTTTCAGTGCTCTTATTTCATGGTTCCCGATGCTTCTTTTGATTGGCGTTTGGATATTTTTCATGCGCCAAATGCAAGGTGGCGGTGGCAAAGCAATGGGCTTTGGCAAATCAAAAGCTAAACTTTTGACTGAATCATCAGGCCGCGTGATGTTTGAAGATGTGGCCGGTGTTGATGAGGCGAAAGAGGATCTTGAAGAGATTGTTGAATTTTTGCGCGATGCACAGAAGTTTCAACGTCTCGGTGGTCGCATCCCGCGCGGTGTTCTTCTTGTCGGCCCTCCAGGTACTGGTAAAACGCTGATTGCGCGTGCTGTGGCTGGTGAAGCTAATGTACCGTTTTTCACGATCTCCGGTTCTGACTTTGTTGAGATGTTTGTTGGTGTTGGTGCATCGCGTGTTAGAGACATGTTTGAACAGGCGAAGAAAAACTCACCGTGTATTATTTTCATCGATGAGATTGATGCGGTTGGCCGTCATCGTGGCGCCGGTGTTGGCGGTGGTAATGATGAACGCGAGCAGACCCTCAATCAACTTTTGGTCGAGATGGATGGTTTCGAGGCGAATGAAGGTGTGATTATTATTGCGGCCACAAACCGTCCTGATGTTCTTGATCCTGCTCTTTTGCGTCCAGGTCGTTTTGACCGTCAAATCACGGTTCCAAATCCGGATATTACGGGGCGCGAAAAAATCCTCAAAGTTCATATCCGCAAAGTGCCTTTGGCGCCGGATGTTGATTTGAAAGTGCTTGCGCGTGGTACGCCGGGCTTCTCAGGTGCTGATTTGATGAACCTTGTGAATGAAGCAGCGTTGCTTGCGGCTCGCCGGTCCAAACGTATTGTCACAATGGCTGAATTTGAAGACGCTAAAGACAAAGTCATGATGGGTGCGGAACGACGCACTCTAGTGATGGGTGAAGAAGAGAAAAAACTCACCGCTTACCATGAGGCTGGTCATGCTTTGGTCGCGCTTCATATGGAAGCATCTGACCCTATCCATAAAGCGACAATTATTCCGCGTGGTCGTGCGCTTGGTATGGTGATGCGCTTGCCAGAAAAAGATCAAGTCTCACTGACGCGCGCAAAATGTTACGCTGATTTAGCTGTAGCCATGGGTGGACGTATGGCGGAAGAGCTGATTTTCGGTCATGAGAAAGTGACATCAGGTGCATCTGGTGACATCAAAATGGCGACCCAATTGGCCACCGCGATGGTGACCCAGTGGGGCATGTCTGATGAGCTGGGCATGATTGATTATGGGCCTAATGAACAACAGGCTATGTATGGTGCCAGTAATACGACTATTTCCGGAACAACTAAAAAAACCATTGAACAGGAAATAAAGCGCTATGTGGATGACGGTTATGATACAGCCAAGCGTATTTTGACCGATCACAATGATGAACTTGAAATTATTGCCAATGGCTTGTTGGAGTATGAAACCTTAAGTGGGCAGGAGATCAAAGATCTCATCAAGGGCATTCCTCCCAAAAGGGATGATAGCGATGATACATCCTCGACCCGTGGCTCGGCTATTCCTAAAACGGGCAAAAAAGCATCTGGTGATGAACCTGATACGGGTGGTATGGAGCCACAACCACAAGGATAATTTTTCGCCTAATTTTAAACATACAAAAGGCTCTTGATCGTAATCAAGGGCCTTTTGTGTTCACGAAAAATGTCAAAGGTGATGCTTTAATTGTATTTGCAGGAATTTCGCAAATATTTAAGGACAATCAGGTATAGAAGGTTTTCTTTGCTTGATTAAATATGGAACAGGGTTTGACTATGGTGCGCAAATATTTTGGAACTGACGGTATTCGCGGCCAAGCAAATGCCTGGCCGATTACTCCAGACATAGCCATGAAGGTTGGTATGGCGGCTGGGTTAATCTTTAAGAATGGTGACCATCGTCATAGGGTGGTCATTGGTAAAGATACGCGCCTTTCAGGATATATGATCGAAACAGCCCTTGTGGCAGGTTTTACATCTGTCGGTGTCGATGTTTTGCAGTTGGGACCTATTCCCACGCCAGGTGTTGCGATGCTAACGCGCTCTATGCGCGGGGATATTGGTGTGATGATTTCTGCGTCACACAATGTGTTTTCTGATAATGGCATCAAGCTTTTTGGACCAGATGGCTATAAACTGTCAGATGATTTGGAACAACGTATTGAGAAAATGATTGATAGTGACCTCACGAGTCAACTTGCTAATAGTAGCGATCTTGGTCGCGCGCGCAGGGTTGAGGGAACTGTTGAGCGTTATGTGGAATATGCCAAACGCACTTTACCGCGTGGCATCAGTTTTGAAGGTTTGCGTGTTGCGATCGATTGTTCAAATGGTGCGGCATACAAGGCGGCACCGGAAGTATTATGGGAACTGGGCGCTGAGGTAATCTCGCTTGGTGTTGAACCAAATGGCATGAATATCAATAAGGAATGCGGTTCAACCAATACGGATCTTTTGCGCCGCAAGGTGCGCGAAGTGCGCGCAGATATTGGCATCGCGCTCGATGGTGATGCGGACCGGGTTATTATTGTCGATGAAAAAAGCAATGTGGTCGATGGCGACCAGTTGATGGCGGTTATCGGTCAATCATGGAAGAAGAGCGAGCGTCTTTCTAAAGATGGTATTGTTGCCACGGTCATGTCAAACCTTGGTCTTGAGCGCTTCTTAAACGACCAGAAAATTGCTCTTGCGCGTACAAAGGTTGGCGACCGTTATGTTGTCGAGCACATGCGTCAAAATGGTTTTAATGTAGGTGGTGAACAATCGGGGCATATCGTTTTATCTGATTATTCAACCACAGGCGATGGCCTTGTGGCCGCCCTTCAGGTGTTATCGGTTGTCGTGAATGAAGATAAGCCAGTGAGCGAAGTATGTCACCGCTTTGAGCGTGTCCCGCAAATTCTCAAAAATGCACGTTACACCGGCGGTGAGCCGCTTGAGGATGACAAGGTGAAGCAAGCCATTGATGATGGGCGTTTGAAACTTGGCAATGCTGGCCGCGTGGTTATCCGCAAATCAGGAACAGAGCCGCTTATCCGGGTTATGGCCGAAGGCGATGACAACACAACGGTAGAAGGCGTGGTCGATGATATTATCGATGCTGTTGCGAAATCTGCGGCCTAAGCCTTATCATTGGCTATTTAATAATTAAATTTCTGTTTTGTTTTGTCTCTTTGGTCTTTGGCTATGCTTTATGCCGCCTATTTTAATATAAAATTAATATTTCCCGAAAAAATATTAACGATTACTTGTTGTGTTTTATGATTTACACGTTTTTTTTGTTAAGCATTATGATTAATCTACGTGGTTAATAACACTTTAAGTATTTTGGCTCATTATCCTCTGCAACGCTGGGTTTAATCTTGGCTACCATTTGTGGCAAACAGTAAGAAGAGGATTTCTCAATGAGCCGTTTTTTAAAAGTCGGCATTGTCGCTTTGAGCGCGACAGCTTTGTCGTCAGTTATCGCTATAGCGGCAGATCTGGACCCGCCAGCGCCCGTCATCGAGCACAAACCGGTTGTTGCAGCAGCAGGTGGTGGTTTTTATCTGCGTGGTGATATCGGATATTCTATCTGGTCTGAGCCTGATACTGTCTTTCAAAATGATGTAGCTGGTTTCAGTTCTGGATTTGATAATGAAAATGCTGAGAATGCTCTCGTCTTTGGCGGTGGTATTGGTTATAAATTCCGTAAATACCTACGGTTTGACCTAACAGCGGATCACAGAACGAATAAAGACCTTGACGGAACAATTGAGTGTGGTGCTTGTCTAGCATTCCCAACAATTGGTGACCGTACATTAGGCCTAGACCAAACACTTGACCTGTCTACATTCTTTGCAAATGCTTATATTGATGCAGGCAGCTTTAATGGCTTTACGCCTTATGTTGGCGGTGGTGTTGGTTTCGCTTATCTTAATTATGGTACGTTCATTAGCTCAAATAACCCAACAGCTGGTAACACGCCTGGTGCAGACCCTCTTGAACTTGCTGCTGCTAACCCATCAACTGAAGCAAATCAGCTTTTCGAAGGTGAAGATGACCTTCGTTTTGCTTGGAACCTACAAGCTGGTTTGTCGTATGAGTTGAATGACAACCTCGCGCTTGATGGCTCTTATCGCTATACGCGCATCAATGGTGGTGATGTTGCTCAGACTGCTGTTGGTCCAATCGTATCAGATGATCTAGATGGCCACGAGTTGCGAATTGGTCTTCGCTATACATTCGGTGGTGCTAAACCTTCTTATCAAGCGCCTTCGCCTATCTTTAAATAAAAGATAGATACGGTTTATAGATTTTAAAAGCGGTGGGTTTTCCCGCCGCTTTTTGTTTGCACTAAAGCTTATTTTGCTGCGTTGCAAAATAAATTGGTCATTACCGCTTTTTAGCAATTGACACCTTCATCCCAAAAATATATCTCCGCAGGTGGGACACCCTTCCCCAACGAAGGGCAAACTATCTGTGAGGATAGACTATGACAGATACAATGAAACCGGCTGCGCGGCCGGAAAATCCGCGTTTTTCTTCTGGCCCTTGTGCTAAAAGACCTAATTGGTCACTTGATGCCCTCCAAGATGCGGCACTTGGCCGTTCTCATCGGGCAAAAATTGGCAAATCAAAACTCAAACAAGCCATTGACGAGACGCGCGCTCTTTTAGGCGTGCCGGATGACTATCGAATTGGCATTGTGCCAGCTTCAGATACTGGTGCTTTCGAAATGGCCATGTGGACTATGCTCGGCGCACGCGGTGTGACCATGTTATCATGGGAAAGCTTTGGCGCGGGCTGGGTCAGCGATGTGACCAAGCAATTGAAGCTTGAGAATGTAACCTCGCTTCATGCTGATTATGGCCACTTGCCGGATCTTGGCGCGGTTAATTTTGACGATGATGTTTGCTTTACATGGAATGGCACAACCTCTGGTGCACGGGTTCCTAATGGCGACTGGATTGCAAGCGACCGCGCAGGCCTCACGCTTTGTGATGCGACATCAGCGGTTTTTGCGCAGGATATGGCGTGGGATAAACTCGATGTTGTCACTTACTCTTGGCAAAAAGTGCTGGGCGGTGAAGGCGGCCACGGTGTTATCATTCTGTCACCACGCGCTGTTGAACGCCTTGAAAGCTATACGCCGTCATGGCCTTTACCTAAGATTTTCCGCCTCACTAAAGGTGGCAAATTGATCGAAGGTATCTTTACCGGCGCAACCATCAATACGCCTTCTATGTTGTGTGTTGAAGATTATCTTGATGCCCTGAACTGGGCGCGATCTGTTGGCGGCTATTCAGGACTTTGTGCCCGTGCGGACGCTAACTTTGCTGTACTGAATGATTGGGTTGAAACAACCGATTGGGTTGATTTTTTGGCTGATGATCCAGCCACTCGCTCCAACACGTCAGTGTGTCTGGTGATTTCAGATTCTGAAATTGCTGCGCTTGATACTGATGAACAGGCAGCTTTTGCGAAAAAGATAACAGCACTTCTCGATCAAGAAGGCGTTGCTTATGATATCGGGGCTTATCGCGATGCACCAGCCGGACTTCGTATCTGGGCAGGTGGAACAGTTGAAGCCGATGACCTTAAAGCACTGACCGGATGGCTCGATTGGGCATTTGCCACTCTTAAAGCTTCAGCAAAGTCTGCTTAATTTACCTTTCAAACTCTCATGGCCTGATAAAGGCTAATCCGGCATTGGTCGGTTAAAAGACAAAAGGAACTCCTCCTATGGCACCTCGTGTACTCATTTCAGATAAACTTTCTCCAACAGCCGTTCAGATTTTTAAAGACCACGGCGTTGAAGTTGATTTCCAGCCAGACCTTGGCAAAGACAAAGACAAACTTCTTGAAGTCATCGGTCAATATGATGGTCTGGCTATTCGCTCTGCGACAAAGGTAACGGAAAAAATTATTGCGGCTGCTGATAATCTTAAAGTTATCGGACGTGCAGGTATTGGCGTTGATAACGTTGATATACCTAGCGCATCAGCGAAAGGCATCATTGTTATGAACACGCCTTTTGGTAACTCAATCACCACAGCTGAACATGCAATTGCGATGATGTTTGCTGTTGCTCGGCAAATACCGGCAGCGGATATGTCGACACAAAAAGGCAAATGGGAAAAGTCCAAATTTATGGGCGTTGAAGTAACATCCAAAGTGCTCGGCATTATTGGCGCGGGTAACATCGGTTCTATTGTTGCTGATCGCGCTCTTGGTTTGAAAATGAAAGTGGTTGCCTTTGACCCATTTTTAACCCCTGAACGTGCGTCTGATATGGGCATTGAAAAGGTGGAATTGGACGAGCTTTTTGCGCGTGCTGATTTCATCACGATGCACACGCCACTCACAGATAAAACCCGCAATATTATTGATGCCGCAGCCATTGCAAAAATGAAAGACGGTGTTCGTATTATCAATTGTGCCCGTGGTGGTTTGATTGTTGAGGCTGATCTGGCTGAAGCGTTGAAAGCTGGCAAAGTGGCGGGAGCTGCGATTGATGTTTTTGAAGTAGAGCCTGCGAATGAAAACGTTTTGTTTGATTTACCAAATGTGGTTTGCACACCTCACCTAGGTGCGGCGACTTCTGAAGCACAAGAAAATGTGGCCTTGCAGGTTGCTGAGCAAATGTCAGAATATTTGATGAAAGGTGCTGTGAGCAATGCGCTGAATATGCCTTCAATCACTGCTGAAGAAGCACCGAAGCTGACGCCTTTTGTTAAGCTTGCAGAAAATCTTGGTCTGTTCGCCGGTCAAGCCACGGAAACGGGTATTAAGTCAGTTCGTATCGAGTATGAAGGTGATGTTGCTGAAATGAATACCAAGGCTTTGACGGCTGCGGCTCTTTCAGGATTGATGCAACCTTTATTACAGACGGTGAATATGGTTTCTGCGCCAGTCGTTGCTCGTGATCGTGGTATTAAAATCGAGGAAGTGGCTCGCGCACAAGAGGGTGCTTATGAGAATTATATCCGTTTGACGATAACAACGGAGAAACAAGAACGCTCAGTGGCTGGCACTGTTTTCTCAGATGGTAAGTTGCGGATTATTCAGATTAAAGGCATCAATATGGACGGTGGATTCTCATCCAACATGCTCTATATCACCAATTATGATAAGCCTGGCTTCATCGGTCGCCTTGGAACAATGCTTGGCAAATATGACGTGAATGTTGCTACTTTTAATCTTGGCCGCAAAGAGCAAGACAATGAAGCAATCGCACTTCTTGCTGTTGATGGTGATATTTCGGAAGATTTATTGCGAGATATTGGTACGCTTGAAGGTGTTATTCAGGTGAAATCGCTTCAATTTTAATCCATGAATTGTAAGGGCCGCCTTTTGGTGGCCCTTAAAGTCTTTGCTTGAATGAGACTGAATTGCCATATTTTTGATTAGTTTTTTGAAAATAATTGATATAATTCTTATATGATATGATATCAGTGTCGATGGGTTCTCTATCGATAGACGGCAAGACCAAAGGATTTGTGAATGGCGCAAGGCAATCTTCCGACAATTTCATCAGGTGATGGCGGTCTGTCTTCATACCTTTCTGAGGTTCGCAAATACCCCATGCTTGAACCTCAAGAAGAGTTCATGTTGGCGAAAGCATATCAGGAACACGGTGATAGAGCTGCGGTCGAGAAAATGGTTACAAGCCATTTGCGACTGGTTGCTAAAGTGGCGATGGGATATCGGGGTTACGGATTGCCGATTGGCGAGGTTGTTTCAGAGGGTAATGTCGGGCTGATGCAGGCCGTGAAAAAATTTGACCCCGACAAAGGATTTCGCCTAGCCACCTATGCGATGTGGTGGATTAAAGCCTCTATTCAGGAATATGTCCTTCGTTCTTGGTCGCTTGTGAAAATAGGTACAACCGCCAGCCAGAAACGGTTATTTTTCAACTTACGTAAAGTTAAAGGGCAAATTCAAGCCGTTGAAGATGGCGATTTGCGCCCTGAACAGGTGACTACAATTGCCACCCGCCTCGGTGTCTCTGAAAGCGACGTGCTTTCAATGAACCAACGCATGTCAGGTGATAAGTCACTTAATGCGCCTATTCGTACAGAGGATGGAGCAGGGGAGTTTCAAGACTGGTTGGTCGATGAAGGCGATACGCCTGATGTGATCTATGAGCAGCAAGAAGAGCTTGATCATCGCCGTGCGCTTTTGAAAGAAGCAATTGATGTGCTTGATGAGCGTGAAACGCGCATTTTTCAGGCTCGGCGTATAGAAGAGCCATCTTTAACGTTAGAGCAGCTTTCCGAAGAGTTTGGCGTCAGTCGTGAAAGAATACGCCAAATTGAGGTGCGCGCGTTTGAGAAAGTTCAACGCGCTGTAAAACGCCTCTCTCGTGAATCGCTGCAATCAAATATTGAAGCGATTGAAGCGCCTAATCATTGATCGATTAGGCGACTTATTTCTCCCAAGAGATGAATGCTTGTTCTAAAGCTTTCGTGCCAGCTGCGCTTTTTTCCAAAGTTAATATTGCCCGTTTCCCGCTGGCAAAAGTTACTGGGATATCGAACCACTTAAGTTTCTTTATCGCGTCGACATTGCTGGCGAGGTCGGCCGCACGAGCTGACATGGCTATCCAGAAAACATTGTCAGATACTTTGACGACCGCGCCGATTAATTGCTGGCCATTATCTTGTTCATTTTCTTTCATCAAAACACCGGCAACATTATTAATGCTGTCATTAGCAAAAAGCTGTCCGGTTTTAAATTCGATCTCGATCAAATGGCTGGCGGGTAGTGCTTCATCAAGATTGCGCATGATCTCAAAACGCACATTTAAATCGCGGTTTTGAACGCGCGCGTTACCGCGCACTGAAGGCAGGCTCGTTGAGCCAATAACTTCACTGCCCTCTGGGATGAGTTCCCATGTTACATTACCTGTTGATACATCGGGGCGCCCTGAATCTTTCCGCTCTTCATAAAATATAGCGCTGGCTGTAAAAATATTTGTGACAGGCGTTGTTGTTGCCTGTGTTGTGTCAGCGGGCGCTTGTGACGCATCAGTATTATTTGGCGGCGTTACAATAGGCTCTTCCTTCGGTGTTTCAACGTTTGGCACGACCGGTGTAACTGTTTCCGCCTCAGAAGTAGAGGAGGGTAGGGATGGTGTGTTTGAAGGCACGCTCGCAGGCTCTTCAGTTGGCAGGGTGATCCTATTTCCAGGCGTTATTTCTGGTGCGCTGATTTGCTCAGTTTCTTTAGGAGCGACCTCTAATGGTGTGTCTAAAATACGGTCTTCAGCTTTTTGTGGAAGGTCAGATGCATTTTCATTTGTTGCGGTTGGTGTCGTTACGGTTTCTTCTTTTTGCGTTAGTGAACTAAAGAAGTCGGTGGTCGATTTTTGTACTTTTTCAAAGAGCGGTGCAATTGTTGGTTCTAGTGCATCACGCTTGGCCCAGCCAAAAGCACCTATGCCAAAGATAATGAGTAATGTTAAAATCCAAAACAGACCTTTGCTGCTTGGGTTTTTCTCAGCGGCTGCAACGAGAGCGGCCTCATCACTATTGGCCTCACTGATATTTGGTGTCTCTGATGAATCAAATTCCTCAGGCATCTCGGATGTTTGTGTATCGGCGAGTGCTTCTATCTCATCGAGGGGTGTTTGATCGTCGGGGGTATCTAATGTTGTGCTTGGTTCATTGATATCCGGAAAATTTGATACATCCACATCAGGCAGAGTGTCTTCTGCTATTGTTTGCTTCAATTCGTCCAATGGGTTTAAGTTTTCGGCATCAATGCCTTTAAGGGTTTGCTCGGCTTCTTCAATGATGTCGAGACCCTTTAGTTCTAGTGTCGTATCTGGAACTTCTGGAACTTCTGGAACTTCTGGTATATCTGGAATACTTGCTTTAGTGAGCTGTTCAACGTCAGGCATAGCTTCTTCAAGAGATGGTGCATCGCCTGTTTGATTAGATAAATTTTCAGCTAGGGCAATTAAAGGATCAAGATCAGGATCCGTTATTGCCGTTGGCATTTCGGCATTTTCTGGTGTTGTCTCGGTGACTGGTTCAGGTGTTGGCTCAACTATGGGTTCAGGTGTTGGCTCAACTATGGGTTCGGGTGTTGGCTCAACTATGGGTTCGGGTATTGGTTCAGCTACGGGTTCGGGTATTGGTTCAGCTACGGGTTCAGGCGTTGGTTCAGCTACGGCTTCAGGTGTTGGTTCAGCCACAGGTTCAGGCTGTTCCATTGTTGGCACATCGGCTTCAATATTATTGACAGCATCTGAAACGGCACTTTCGAGATCAGATATTCCATTAAATCCGTTTTCCGTATCCCTTACAGCTTCTTCAAGTTGGAGGCGCTGTTTTGAGATTTCGGCAGGTGAAAGCGGAGGCTCGAGAGACGAGAGTTGACGCATGAGTGCGCCTCTGGCCTTGTCATAAATTGTGCGACGGGCATCTTCGGTGTTTTCAGTTAAGCCTGAAATCGCGCGATCTAATATTGAACGATAGTCTGCCATGATAGTTCCATATTTTCTTATTTAATCTAATTCTAGTCCTGAAATGGATCTTGAACAAGAATAGTATCGTCGCGTTCGGGAGAAGTGGATAATAAAGCGACAGGAGTCTGGATAAGTTCTTCTATATGTTTAACATATTTTATGGCCTGAGCTGGCAATTCATTCCAAGTTCTAGCGCCGACAGTTGTATCATGCCAGCCCTCCAGTGTTTCATAAATAGGTTCAACACGTGCTTGAGCGCCTTCTGATGCGGGCAGATAGTCGATGATTTTACCATCTAGCTTATAGCCAACACATATTTTTAGTTCATCGAGGCCGTCAAGTACGTCAAGTTTTGTCAGTGCGATACCGGTGATGCCAGAGATTTTCGCTGTTTGGCGTACAAGGACCGCGTCAAACCAGCCGCATCGGCGTTTTCGACCTGTGACAGTTCCAAATTCATGGCCGCGTTCGCCCAAAAATTGACCGACTTCATTATCTAGTTCTGTGGGAAAAGGACCCTCGCCAACGCGGGTTGTATAGGCTTTTGTGATGCCAAGCACATAGTCTATGGCATCAGGCCCAAGGCCTGAGCCACAGGATGCTTGACCTGCAATGGTATTTGATGAAGTGACATAGGGGTATGTGCCATGGTCAATATCAAGAAGCGCGCCTTGTGCCCCTTCAAATAGTAATCGGTCACCTTTTTTGCAGTGTTCATCAAGAAGGCGCCAAACGGCAGCCATGTAGGGAAGAATGATAGGGGCTACTTCTTCCAGCTCTTTATAAATAGCATCTGCAGAAATTTCAGGTTGGCCAAGACCGCGCCTTAATGGGTTGTGATGTCCTAAAAGGCGATCAATCTTGCCGCGTAGGCTGTTCAAATTGGCTAGGTCCATGAGGCGTATAGCGCGACGGCCAATTTTATCCTCATAGGCGGGGCCGATGCCTCGCTTGGTTGTGCCTATTTTTGTGCCCTCGCTTGAGCCTTCGCGTATGCCATCAAGCTCACGGTGGAGGGATAGAATAAGCGTTGCGTTTTCTGCAATTTTCAATGTGTCAGTATTGATGGTGACGTTTTGTTCGCGCAGGCGACCAATTTCGGCAACCAATGCGTGGGGATCAACGACAACACCATTACCAATGACTGAAGTTTTCCCATTGCGAACTATCCCGGAAGGGAGCAAGCTTAATTTATAAGAAACGCCATCAATGACGAGCGTATGCCCCGCATTATGGCCTCCTTGAAAACGCACCACAACGTCAGCGCGCTCTGATAACCAGTCAACAATCTTACCTTTACCCTCATCTCCCCATTGGGAGCCAACTATCACTACATTTGCCAATTTTTCTACTTTTCGTTATTTGATGGCTATAAGCCGCTCTGGTTTCACAAAAAATACCCTGCGATCACTTAACTTTGTAGCAATGTGTAGCTCGGGCGGCTGGACTATAGGCGAGCTTTGACGCTATGGCGATACTATCAACCAAGTTATTTGTCTAATTTATTTTCTTTTTCACTTTTAAATACCTTAATTAAGTTTGGTTGGCTTTTTATGGTTCTGTCATATGGATAAATTTAATTAATGCTCGGCTTAGGTCATACGGTTAAGCGCTTCGTTAACAACGGTGTTGTTGTTTTGTTGATTGCTACTTTTTTTTGGGGCGGGAATGCTGTTGCAGGAAAGTTGGCTCATGGTGAGGTCTCTCCCATGTTATTGACTTTTTTCAGGTGGAGTATTGCCTCATGCATCCTTTTCCCTCTAGCGAAGAAAAAATTGTCGATTGATTGGCCTGTTATACGCAAAAATTTGATCTATTTTGCACTGATGGGGTCGATAGGATTTACGACTTTTAATATTCTGCTTTACACAGCGCTCACTCATACGAGCGCGCTTAATGTGACCATTGAACAGGCTGCAATGCCTATGTTCATTTTCCTTATCAATTTTATTATCTTTCGTTCAAAACCCTTCTTTGTCCAAATTATAGGCTATATTATTACCCTCATAGGTGTTGCTGTTACCGTGACCCATGGTGATATTTCTCGTTTGGTTGCGCTCGATTTTAATATTGGTGATGTTATTATGATGGGGGCAGCTTTTTTGTATGCTGGTTTTACAGTGGCGTTACGTTCAAAGCCTGATGTGCATTGGTTGAGCTTTCTTATTGTTTTGACAATCGCTGCGGCTCTTTCTGCTGTGCCATATGCTTTATATGAAGCAAGCACGCCAAAGTTTATTTTCCCTTCGACAACGCTTGCTTGGGGGATTGTTCTTTTTGCGGCAACGCTGCCATCAATCGCGTCACAAGCTTTTTATATCAAAGGCAATGAACTTCTGGGCGCGAATAGTGCCGCTTTGTTTTTAAATGCAGTGCCTGTCTTTGGGGCTTTGTTGGCTGTGCTGGTCTTAGGCGAAGCGTTTCTTTGGTATCATGCGGTGGGCATGCTGCTCGTGATGGGTGGCATCATGCTTGCGCAACATTTCGCCAATAAGCGAGGCAAGATAGTTTAATTTGACGGCGTTAGCCGTGTTTTTTGAGTGTGTTGGCGAGTTTTTGTAAATCCTTGGGTAAAGGACTTTCAAAACTCAAAGTCTCGCCGGTGCGGGGATGTTCTATTTCCAGTAAAAAGGCGTGCAGCGCTTGTCGCCCAAGTTTTTTGATCTGGTGTGCTACATCTTGCGGCATGCGAGCAGATTTTGTTGCAAAGCCAGTGCCATAGACGGGATCGCCGATTAATGGGCAACCAATGTGTGTCATATGAACGCGGATTTGGTGTGTGCGTCCTGTCTCCAGGTGGCAAGTAACTAAACTTGCCAGTGCCTCGCCTTTGTTGGCATCGCGCCCATAGGTCTCAACCACATCATAATGGGTGATTGCCTCGCGGCCGTCTTTCTCGACTACGGCGATTTTAAGCCGGTTGTTCGGTGCGCGGCCAAGTTGAGTTTGAATGGTGCCTTTGGCACGTGATGGTGTGTTCCATACGATCGCTTTATAGGCGCGACGCAGGGGGCCGGTGCGGCCATGGTCGGCAAATTGGGCGGCTAACCCTTGGTGGGTATGGTCGTTTTTAGCGACAATCAAAAGGCCTGAGGTTTCTTTATCCAGACGATGCACAATGCCAGGGCGCCTCACGCCACCAATGCCCGAAAGACTATCGCCGCAATGATGGATGAGCGCATTGACCAAAGTGCCGGTCCAATTGCCTGCTGCGGGATGGACGACCATATCTGTCGGTTTATTGACGACAATCAAATCATCGTCTTCAAAAACGATATCAAGCGGGATATCTTCACCTTGTGGCGTTGGGTCTTCTGGTAGGGGTATTAAAAGAACAACGCAATCGCCTTGCTTCAGCTTGATTTTAGGGGGTGCTGATTTTGTGTTCACCGTGGCATTGCCGCTCTTGATAATGTCCTGAAGTCGACTCCGTGAAAATCCATCTACGGCCAGTGGTAAAAAAGCATCCAGGCGCATGCCTGCATCGCTTTGCGTGATCTCGAATGTGTAACGTTCACCAGTTTCTAAAATTTCAGTCTTTAGAGGGATGCGTTTTTCTGTAATATCAGATACTAAATCCTCTGATAGTGCTTCATGAGCCTCATTTATTTCTGAATGATCTGGCATGGTGTTGCATTCAAATCCAATTATAGTAGGTCGCAATTGTCTGAACCATTTAACGATGAAAAACAAGAAGAACCGCTGGATCCAGCAATGGAGCGTGTGCGTATCAAGCTGCGCCGGCTATTATTTGGCTCAACCATGATTATGGTTTTAGGTTTAGGATCTGTTTTTGCAGCTATATTTTATAAAATAAATCAAAGCGATGAAAGTGAGACAGCAGCCTACAGTGTGCCGTCGGTTGTCACCGAGGCTGATTTGCGCCGCGCATCTTATCCTTTGCCCGCTGGTACTCGCATTATTGGGGTTGCGCTTGATGGCAATAATTTGGCTGTCACATATGATGGTGAAGGCGGCGAGGGCGGTGTCTTGTTGATTGACGTGCCAAGCTGGCAAGTCTTCTCTGTTATGGCACTACCGCAAAAATAAACTCTGAATTTTTCTGTCAAGCTTTTTCGGTTTGTGTCGGTTTGGCCTTGGTGGTCTTCCTTGCGCGCGTAGATGATGCGCGAGAACTTTTGGGTGCTGCTTTTGTTGTTTTTTTAGCAGCTGTTAGTCCCTTTGCCTTGGGTAGTTTTGGTGTTTCTTTATTTGAGTGATCCATCAGTGCTTGGATTCGGGATGACAATGATCCACTATTGGTTTCATCAGACGTGGTCAAAATTTCAGTAATTTTAGAATTATCCCCTTCGATGGTTGCTGTTATATGCGCCATTTGGGCAGCCATATTTAACAATTCTTCTTGTAGGTCTGCTATAGAATCTGTGTCTGATGTGTTCTGTGAGCGAGCGTTTTCGCCACCCAGCGTGGATGGTAGTTTGGCTTTGGGCAAGCGAATGGCTTTTTTATCTTTTGAGCTGCTGCTTCCTGCGATGCCAGGTGTATTCAAGGCAATAGACAGCTGCTCCTGCAAATCCGAGATTTTTTTGTTCGCTTGTTTGTTTTTATCAATGAGAGCGCTGAGCTTAGCCTCATTTTGGGGCGTTGATTTGTTTTTTGATGATGGCTTTATCTGATTATCGTCATCTGAAGTGGTGCTCTTGTCCTCCGTCTTCAGGCTTTTGTTTTCTTTGCGCAGTGCGAGCTTTAGTTCACGGTTTTCTCGTATCATCCGGCGGGAGCGTTGCTCCAACCCAGCATAGTCAGCATCGCGCTTTCTTAGGCGATCATTGAGATCAATTTCTTTACTACGAATTTCTTCTAAAGCCAGCTTGCCTGCCTTGCTGATTTTATTGGTGGCACTGATTTTTTCGTTGAATTCATTGAGTTCAATGTTTTGGGCAGATATTTTTTCGGCCTGCTTATCGATTTTCATTTCAAGTTTGCGCAATGCAACAGCATGTTCTGCACGCAATTGATCCTTGTCCGCTGACATTTCTGCCGCAGTGAAAGGCATGTTCTCACGCATTTTATGGACAGCAGACCTTGAGGCTTGGCCTGTCAGAAAAGGCAAAGCTAATAAAGCTATTAAGGCCGCGACCAAAAACCCGGCAGTGGAAAAAAGAGCGATTTCAATCAAGCAACAAAAACTCCCCAACTTTGGGTTTAGTTATACATCCAAAATATTATTTTTCGAGACTAGAAGGGGTTAATTGTCGCTTTGGTCGTGAACTTTAGATAACCAACGTTAACGCCCAATCTGGCACCAACGCCACTTCTGATAGGAACAACGATGGTGTTTCCTCGTTTTCTAACAGACATTTCCACGCCACCGATTACGACGGCAGACCCACTTACACCGGGAAACCTCTTATAAAGGGATTCAACATCAGGAAGCTGATAGACGAGCATCATAGTGCGTGTGCCTGCGCCACCAAAATCCCAACCGATCGTGGGCCCTTGCCAGAAGGCTTTATATTGTCCTGAGCTTTTTGTATGCAGAATACCTTCGCCATATTGAAGCCCGCCTATGAATGCGCCAGCAGCTTGCTCACCCAGAACATAACCGTTTGGAAGGCCGAAGCGTGAGAATGCTCTTTCAACCACACTGGCTAATCCACCTGATACATTGCCAAAAAACTTATGGCCGGTGTTTAAAATTTCATCCACTGTGAATGTATCATTGGGATTGATGTTACTTTGCTGTGCCGCCGCACTGTGCGGTGTGGCGAGAACGACTGTGAGAGTAAAGACAAGTGCAATAGATAGCTGCAATAATGAATATTGCGAGACAAACAATGATTTTGCGAATAAATTAAAGCGTCGCATGGTACATCCTTTTTAGATAGTCAATCATAGGGTTAGATAATATTAGGCTTGTAAATTGGTCAGTTTAACGATTTTTCCAAGTTATAGACGCATTACTGGTTTATCTGATTTCGAATCAATGAGGATTCTACATGATTGTGGCCAAATTTCTTATGCCTGTTTTTAGCCTATTCACGGCACTTGCATTTTCATACCCAGTTTATGCCTTCAATCTTTTCGTAACAAGTCCTGCCACAGGGATAGCCATTCATGGTTTTGATCCT
The DNA here is from genome assembly GCA_039989895.1 of Hyphomicrobiales bacterium. Classification (NCBI taxonomy): domain Bacteria; kingdom Pseudomonadati; phylum Pseudomonadota; class Alphaproteobacteria; order Hyphomicrobiales; species Hyphomicrobiales bacterium. The sequence goes on along the minus strand of JBDXGY010000001.1, from coordinate 109,286 downwards.
GTCGCTTATTTCGATAAGAACGCAGCGATTATGGGTATCGGGGGTTATGAAGCTGAGTGGGGCGGTGCTTATTGGAGATTTCAGAATGCGGCAAATAAAGAACGATTTTTAGAATCGCCAAAAGCCTTTGTTCCTAAGTTTAATGGATATGGGGCTTATTCGGTGGCGCAAGATCGCTTGACTGAGGGGAATCCGAATGTTTGGGCTATTTATGAAAATAAACTATTGTTCTTCTATTCGATAGAAGCGCGGGATAAGTGGATACAAAAACCTGTCCAATATACTGAATTGGGCGAAAGTAATTGGGAACAGCTTCGGATGACATTATCAAAATAATTATGTTTTATGATTACAGCGTTTACCGAAGCCTAGAGCGAATTCCACACTAAATGTAATGCAACCACAAGATAGATCATTGTATCCCTTGGCATCTTTGATTTCTGAAGATACCTCTATGGGGGCGATTTTTTGATTCGTAAATTCACGAGAGGTAAAATTATGGCTGATAAAAGCAAAGAATTAGAAGCAAGCGATCTTGGGGCGCTATTATGCAGCAAAGTTTGCCATGATATTATTTCTCCAGTTGGTGCTATTACAAACGGCCTGGAATTGATGGAGGAAGACATTGACGGCTCCATGCGAGATATGGCTATGGACCTGATTAAACGCAGTGCAACACAAGCTTCCGCCAAGCTAAAGTTTGCTCGCATAGCTTACGGTGCTGCGGGTTCAGCGGGTGCTGAAATTGATACCGGCGATGCTGAAGAAGTGGCACAGGGTTATATGGTGGCAGAAAAGGCCGACCTTGAATGGAAGATAGAGCGGCAGTATTTGCCAAAAAATCAAGTTAAATTAGTACTTAACCTCCTATTGCTGGCGTTAAATTGTGTGCCTCAAGGTGGAAAAATTACCATTTCAATGGAGAAAGAAGATGGGAACCCATCTTTCAAATTACTCTGTTCTGGTCTGAAGGCACGCATTGCTGAGAGTGTTGCGGCAATGGTCAAGAGCCTCCCTGAGGAAGAGCTGGTGGATGCTCATACTGTGCAACCATATTATTGTGGCTTATTAGCACGATTGTCGGGTTTAAATATCACAATGCTAATGGAAGGCGAGGACGCTGTGATCACTGCCAGCGCTTGATTGCTTGGGTAATAATTTAGGTATTTCGAATTATTTTGAACTTTCCGCTCTAAGTTTTAGTCTATATTAACGCTTTAAATGAAAAATGAACGCCATGTAGCCGCGAATTTAATTACCAAATTCGGCATAATAGATATTGGCGTGAAATATGGACGATTTACTTCAAGAATTTTTGACTGAAACAACCGAGAGCCTCGATGTCGTTGATTTGGAGCTTGTTCGTTTTGAACAAGAACCAAATAATGCTGGGATTCTTGATAATATTTTCCGCCTTGTACACACTATTAAAGGTACATGCGGTTTCTTAGGACTACCAAGACTAGAGGGTTTGGCTCATGCGTCTGAAACGCTGATGGGTAAATACCGTGATGGTAAGCCTGTTACTGAGGATGGTGTTTCTTTCATTCTGCAGTCTATTGATCGCCTTAAAGAAATTTTGGTTACGCTTGAAGAAGCTGATGGCGTTGAGCCTGAAGGCAGTGATGCTGATCTGATTGATGCATTGAATGCGATTAGTCTGGGCGAAGAATCCGGTGGTGGTGCTAAATCAGATGAAAGTTCTGATGCACCACAAGAAGCAGCTGCTAGCAGTGAAAACGGTGATGAGCCTATAGTGGTACAAGAGATTGAACGCGATTTGCGTGTTGGTGAAGTGTCGCTTGATGAGCTTGAGCGAGCCTTTAATGAAACAGAAGTCGAACTGGATATTGTAGAAGAAGTTGCTAAGCCTGAAGAGGTAGCAAAACCTGTAAAAGCTGAAGAAGCGAAAAAAGACTCTAAGGCTAAAGGCGCGGTTTCCACACAATCGCTGCGGGTTAACGTCGATACTCTTGAAGATTTGATGACGATGGTGTCTGAGCTTGTTTTGACAAGAAACCAGCTTATGGAAATCGCCCGGCGTAATGAAGAATCTGAATTTAAAGTGCCATTGCAGCGCTTGTCTAATGTGACAGGTGAATTGCAAGAAGGCGTTATGAAAACGCGGATGCAACCAATTGGCAATGCATGGCAAAAGCTACCTCGTATTGTGCGCGATCTGGGCAATGAACTGAAAAAAGAAATTGACCTACAGATGATCGGCGCTGAAACCGAACTTGATCGTCAAGTTCTTGATATGATTAAAGATCCGCTGACTCACATGGTTCGTAACTCAGGTGATCATGGTCTTGAGGGGCCAGATGAAAGACGGCGCGCAGGCAAGCCTGAAAAAGGCGTGATTAAGCTGTCTGCTTATCATGAAGGCGGTCACATTATTATTGAGATTGCTGACGATGGCCGTGGTCTGAATATTACGCGTATTAAAGAGAAGATTGTTGCAAATGGTTTGGCGACCGAAGCTGAACTTGATGCAATGCCTGAATCGCAAATCCAAAAGTATATCTTTAATGCAGGCCTTTCGACTGCTGAAGTTGTCACAAGCGTCTCTGGACGTGGCGTTGGTATGGATGTTGTGCGCAATAATATTGAGGTGATTGGCGGTACGGTTGATGTGAAGTCGATCACGGGTAAAGGGTCAACCTTTACAATCAAAATTCCGCTGACGCTGGCGATTGTGTCAGCGCTTATTGTTGAATCATCTGGTGATCGCTTTGCAATCCCGCAATTATCCGTTGTTGAATTGGTTCAAGCTGAAACGAATTCTGAACATAAAATCGAGCATATTAAAGAGACGCCTGTTCTGCGGTTGCGTAACAAATTGTTGCCACTGGTGAATCTCAGCCGTCTGTTGGGTATTAAACATCTCGATGAAGAGAAAGCTGCGGCGGCAGTATCTGAAGATCAAGGCTTTATTGTCGTGATGCAGGTTGGGTCGCAATCCTTTGGCGTTGTGGTTGATAGTGTTTTCCACACAGAGGAAATTGTCGTCAAACCGATGTCAACGGCGCTGCGCAACGTGAATATGTTTTCAGGCAACACCATTCTTGGCGATGGTAGTGTCATCATGATCGTTGATCCAAATGGTGTCGCTAATGGTGTGAGTGAAGGCGTTAGCGAGGAAATCGCTGCTAAAGATCAAGCACAACAAGACGCGATCTCTAACGACGACCCAACCACTTCAATGCTTCTTTTCCGTGCTGGATCAGATGTACCAAAAGCTGTTCCGTTATCCTTGGTTACGCGTCTTGAAGAAGTGGATGTCAAAGAAATTGAGAGTTCAAATGGACAAGAACTGGTCCAATATCGTGGAACATTGATGCCTCTTGTTCATATCAACGCTGATTACAAGCGCAAAGAAGAGGGTGCACAGCCAATGCTGGTGTTCTCTGATGCTGGTCGCACGATGGGGCTTGTTGTCGATGAAATCGTCGATATCGTTGAAGATAGGCTTGTTATAGAAGTTGAATCAGATGAACTTGGATTACTTGGCTCTGCTGTGATTAAAGGCAAAGCAACCGAGATGATCGATATCGGCCATTATTTGCTGATGGCGTTTGATGATTGGTTCACACGCGACGATACAAGCGATGAGAAAAAAGCTCGCAAGTTATTGTATGTTGATGATTCAGAGTTCTTCCACAACATGCTGAAACCAATTCTGCAGGCTGCTGGTTACCGTGTAACAGGCGCGACAAGTGTTGAAGCAGCGAAAGAGCTTTTGGACCAAAATTATATGTTTGATGTCGTTGTCGCTGATGTTGAAATGAGTGGCCCTAACGGTTTCGACCTAGCGAAAATCATTCATGCCAAACCAACATACGGATGCCCGGCTTTATTGGCTATTTCTTCCGTTTGCACGCCATCACTCATAGAGAAATGTCGTGAAATGCGATTTGATGATTTCGTCGCAAAATTTGACCGGCCTGGACTTATTTCAGCGCTTAAAGAACTTTCTAGTGAGCTGGAGCTGGCAGCATGATCGAAGAAAACCACAATTTAAATACAACGCAATATGTAACGGTTGTCATTGGCGAACAGCTTTTTGGTATACCTATTAATAAGGTGCATGATGTTTTCATGCCAGATAGCATTACTCGTGTGCCTTTGTCTGAAACTGAAATCCAAGGCGTTCTTAATTTGCGGGGACGTATTGTAACGGCAATTGATATGCGCCAACTGCTCGGTATTGATGAGCGGGACAATTCAGATACTAAGATGGCCGTTGGTATTGAATACAAGGGTGAGTCTTACGGCTTTATTATAGATAATGTTGGTGAAGTCTTAAACCTTTCAGATGATAGTCGTGAAACTAATCCTGCTAATTTGAACCGAAATTGGTCGAGTATTGCCGGCGGTGTTCACAGGCTTGATGGCGAACTGATGGTTATCCTTGACGTTGAAAAAGTACTTGGTGCCATGTTGGCAAAAATTGCTGCCTAGAAGGGCATCTTTATATAGGATGTAGGTGAAATATGAAAAACTGTCTGATTGTAGATGACTCAAGTGTGATTAGAAAAGTTGCACGTCGTATCTTGGAAGATTTGAGCTTCGAAATTACAGAAGCTGAAGACGGGCAGGTTGCGCTTAATGAATGCCAACAAAAAATGCCAGATGCTATTTTGTTAGATTGGAATATGCCAGTTATGGACGGGTTGGAGTTTTTATCTGAGCTTCGAAATATGCCAGACGGTGAGAAGCCGCGGGTTGTTTTTTGTACAACTGAAAATGATGTTGGGCACATTGCACGTGCGATCCGTGCGGGCGCAAATGAATACATCATGAAGCCATTTGATCGTGAGATCATGCAAGCCAAATTTCAAGAGGTAGGACTTATCGATTAAGGCATCGGGTTGAGTGTTGCTGCTTCATATCGAAGCGAAGTGTTTTAGTGAGAGTATAATGAGTAATTTAGCCGAAGCCCAAGACGAATCAGGATCTGCTGAGCGTAAAGTGCGCGTCATGCTGGTCGATGATTCTGCTGTTGTCCGGGGGCTTATGAACCGCTGGCTATCGGCAGAAGACAATATTGAAGTCGTTTCGAGATGCCATAATGGCCTTCATGCGGTGCGTGAAATAAAAACAGTTCAACCTGATATTGCAATTCTCGATATCGAAATGCCAGAGATGGACGGACTTGAAGCCTTGCCTTTGCTTCTTCAAGCGTCTCCGAAAACACGTATTTTGATAGCGTCGAGTTTGTCTCAACGCAATGCAGAGATAAGTCTTACAGCCTTGTCTAAAGGGGCGCATGACTATATCCCAAAACCGTCGACGAATAGCGACCTGACAACATCGGCAGAGTTTCGTGTTGACTTGATTACAAAGATCAATGCGTTGTGTGTAGGGTCAGGTGGCAAATCAGCAAGTAGGTTTACACGTGTAGCACCTGATCAAGGTGCGGCAAGCCAGGCAGAAGGCCTTGCTAGCCCTCCAGCTATGCGTAAATCGACATCCGCGACTGATGCGTTGCCAACGGTTTCAATTTCAACGAAATCAATGTCAGATACATCGGTTTCTTCTGAGAACTTACGCAAGTTCAATCATGTGGTTCCAGATATATTATGTATTGGAAGCTCAACCGGTGGCCCACGCGCTGTGCAGGAAGTCTTGGCAACAGTTGTGCCTTATATAGCTAAGGTGCCGGTTGTGCTAACACAGCATATGCCTGGTACATTCACGACAGTTTTTGCCAGTCATCTTGATAAGGCGCTTCCTGTTCCTGTTGCAGAAGCTGTTCATGGTGAGCCTTTATTGCCTGGTCGTGTTTATGTCGCTCCCGGTGAGCGTCATCTTATGTTTAAGCGTGGGGCATCAGGTATTGAAGTTGTTCTTGATGATGGCCCGCAGGTGAATTTTTGTAAGCCGGCCGTCGATAATATGTTTCAGTCAGCTAACGATCTATACGGCAAGAAAATTTTAGGCGTTATTTTAACTGGTATGGGGCAAGATGGCGCAGCCGGTGGTAAGCTTATTGCTGATAGCGGTGGCAATATTCTTGTACAAGATGCTGAATCAAGCATCGTATGGGGTATGCCAGGTGCGGCCTATAAGGCCGGTGTTAGTGCTGGTGTATTCAGCCTAGATGAAATCGGCGGCAAGATAGTGCAAGTATTGCAACGAGGTACAATATGACACCTCAATGTTTTGAATTTTTTTCAGAATTTTTACATAAAAATTCTGGCCTTTCCTTGCAAAAAGAAAAAGAATATTTGCTGGAAAATCGTTTAGATGCTGTTTTGAAAAAGCACAAAATTGGGTCTTTTGAACAGCTCATGAGTGTAGTGAAAAATGAGAGCAATGGTCCTATTGGCTTTGATGTGATCGACTGTATGAGTGTTACGGAAACGTCGTTTTTTCGGGACCGCAAACCTTTCGATCTACTTGTTGATACAATGTTGCCTGAAATTCTTGGCAACAGACTGGCTACACAACCTATTCGAATTTGGAGTGCTGCGGCGTCTTCCGGTCAAGAAGCTTATACCATTGCTATGTTATGCAAGGAAAACCCTGGTCTGTTTGCTGGGCGTCGGGTTGAAATTCATGCAACCGATATTTCAGATACGGTTCTGGCTAAAGCAAAATCAGGGCTCTATAGCCAATTTGAAGTTCAGCGCGGTTTGCCAACTGACATGATGCTTCGTTATTTTGAACAAGTTGGCGAAATGTGGACACTTACACCAGAGATAAAATCAATGGTGAAGTTTAAGCAATTCAACTTGATGCATCCATTCACTTCCATGCCAAAATTTGACATTATATTTTGTCGTAATGTTTTGATTTATTTTGACGCTGCGACAAAGTCTAAAGTATTCGAAAAATTGCATTCTGTGATGGCTGATGATGGCTATTTATTGTTGGGCGGTGCGGAAACGACCATGGGTCTTTCTCAAGATCTGCGAGCTGATGCAGACCACCGTACTCTCTTTAGAAGCAACAAATATAACGCGCCGAAAAAAGCGCTCTCTGCCTGATAAATTTTAAATACAAGACAAATAAAAACCCCGTCTAAAAGACGGGGTTTTTATTTGTTCACTATTTAAAAAGCGTTATGCCGTTTGTCGAAGCTCTTCTTCGCTTGGTTCGCGTAACACATAGCCACGGCCCCAAACTGTTTCGATGTAGTTCGCACCATCTGTAGCTGCGGCAAGTTTCTTGCGCAATTTACAGATAAAGACGTCGATAATTTTCAGTTCTGGCTCGTCCATACCGCCGTAAAGGTGGTTGAGGAACATTTCTTTCGTAAGGGTTGTTCCTTTACGAAGAGAAAGAAGCTCAAGCATTTGATATTCTTTGCCAGTGAGGTGAACACGTTGACCGTTTACTTCGACAGTTTTTGTGTCGAGGTTCACTTTCAAGTCGCCTGTGGTAATCACAGATTGTGCATGACCTTTAGAACGGCGGACAATCGCATGAATGCGAGCTACCAGCTCATCTTTGTGGAATGGCTTGGTCATATAATCATCAGCACCAAAGCCAAGGCCGCGCACTTTATCTTCAATGCCAGCTAGACCAGAGAGGATGAGAATTGGCGTTTGTACTTTAGCAACACGCAAGGTGCGCAAAACTTCATAGCCACTCATATCTGGAAGATTAAGATCAAGTAGAATGATGTCGTAATCATAAAGCTTGCCTAGATCGACACCTTCTTCTCCCAAATCTGTTGTGTAGACATTGAATGCCTCAGATTTGAGCATTAGTTCAATACTTTGCGCTGTAGCGCTATCGTCTTCAATCAGCAGGACTCGCATGCCAATCCCCTTAATTTATCCGTTGCAATGTATAAGCCCATACATTCACAAACAGAGGCCAAAACCTTCGACTCAGGACGCTACTCAGAAATGGTTAACAAATTCTGATTCGTGTCCGCAAGCGTTTACGTTTATTTTTATGCTTTTCCCACGGATGCCACAGAAAACGAAATATTTGGTCTCTTATGTAGGGGTGCTACACTATGACCGAATCTTTGTGTTTGCTAAGGTTGTGGTCCTGCAAAATCATTCTACGCAAACTAAATCTTGAACACATTGTTAACGGAAAGAATGAATGAAAGGTTACTAAGGCGGTTTTATATGTCAAAAAACTTAACTTTCTCCAGACTTGATGGGCTTGTGAGTGATGTGAGCCCGGTTGAGATATTTGGTCGCGTTTGCGGTGTGCGTGGTTTGCTGGTGGAAGTAGCCGGTCCGCTTCATGAAATGAATGTCGGTACAAGGTTGAGTATTGAGAGTGCTCAGTCACATGGCGATCAAGACAATATTTTATGTGAGGTTGTTGGTTTTGAAGGCGAACATGCCATCTGCTTGCCATTTTCCTCTCTTGAAGGAGTCCGACTTGGCTGTCCTGCGCGCATATTAGACCGTCAGGCTTCAATTAAACCGGATATAAGTTGGCTTGGACGGGTGATTAATGCTCTGGGTGAGCCGATTGATGGCAAAGCAGATTTGCTCAAAGGGGATGTTGCTTATCCACTTCGCCAAAATCCACCGCCAGCTCATAAGCGCAACCGTGTTGGGGCGCGACTTGATATGGGTGTGCGCTCGTTGAATACATTTGTGACCTGCTGCCTTGGCCAAAGAATGGGTATTTTTGCGGGATCGGGTGTTGGTAAATCAGTGCTTTTATCCATGCTTACCCGCAACTCTGAAGCTGATATTATTATTGTTGGTCTGGTTGGTGAGCGGGGGCGTGAGGTTAAAGAGTTTATTGAAGATGATTTGGGAGAAGAAGGACTTGCCCGCGCAATTGTGGTGGTCGCTACATCAGATGAATCAGCGCTTATGCGTCGTCAGGCCGCCTTTATAACCTTAACGTTGGCCGAATATTTTCGCGATCAGGGGAAAAATGTTCTCTGCTTGATGGATAGTGTGACACGCTTTGCGCAAGCCCAACGCGAAATTGGTCTTTCAGCCGGAGAGCCGCCAACCTCGCGCGGTTATACTCCAACTGTTTTTACCGAACTACCCAGATTACTAGAGAGGGCCGGGCCGGGCGTTGATGGAACCGGCAGTGTTACTGGACTTTTCACGGTGCTTGTTGAAGGGGATAATCACAATGAGCCGATAGCCGATTCGGTGCGCGGTATATTGGATGGCCATATTGTCATGGAACGAGCCATTGCAGAACGGGGCCGTTATCCGGCGGTTAACATCTTAAAATCGGTATCACGAACCATGCCGGATTGTGTTCCAGAAGAACATCGCGCCTTTTTAATTGAAGCAAAAAAACATATGGCGACCTATGCGGACATGGAAGAGTTAATAAGATTGGGTGCTTACCGAACAGGCTCAACCCCTGATGTTGACAGGGCTATTGGGCTAAATCCGGCTCTTGAAAGCTTTCTAAATCAGGCAAAAGGTGAAAAAACATCCTTTACAGAAGGTTTCCACGCTCTTGAGGCAATATTAAACAATTAGATGTAAATTGTAATTTGTATCACGGGGAGTACTGAGTAATGAAATCGCGTGACAGTCTTATACGCTTGAAAAAATTTCAGGTGGATGAAAAACGTCGACAGTTGATGGCAATCGAAATGATGGTTGCTGATTTTAATCGTATGGCTAATGAGCTGGATTTACAGATCAAGTCAGAACAAGAGCGTAGTGGCATCACTGATGTGGGTCACTTTGCTTATCCGACATTTGCGAAAGCGGCGATAACACGTCGTGATAATCTTTTGCAGTCAGCGGACGACCTTTCTGGTCAGTTTGAAGACGCGCAAAATGCATTAAGCGAAGCGGTTGAAGAATTGAAGAAAGTTGAACTTCTCGAGGAGCGCGATCAGTCGCGTGTTCGCGCAGAAGCAGAAGCAGCAGAACAAGAAGAGCTCGATGAAATGGCTCTTCGCGTTGTAAGCCGCTAAGAACGACGACCTTCAGCTGATAACGATGACCGGCTTGTTTAGGCAAAGCCGGCTTCATCGTGTCTTGTCTATAGATTTGACGACAGCAGAGACTTGACGAACAGCTATGCAACCCGCACATGAGCGTTTATATTTAAACCTCAGTTGACGGAGAGGCATGATGCCCGTTTTGCTTTTCACGCTTGTTGTTTCGGCTGGTGTTGCGTTTTATTTAGGCATCACCGAGCCATTGATGGTATTCGAGCGGTTTTTCTTCTTTGAAAAACGGGCGTCGCTTATCGATATCGTGCGACAGCTCTGGATTGACCAATCTTGGCCGCTTGCGATCATTGTTGGTTTTTTTTCCATCATCTTTCCTGCACTAAAGCTTACCTATCTTTTGGTCGCCAGTTTAAGGCCGCAGATGTTTGTCAATGTATGGGGGCTGTCGGCTCTTAGCACATTATCAAAATGGTCGATGATGGATGTGCTTGTGGTGGCGCTTGTGATCGTTGCTACAAAAACTTCGGGTTTGGCCAAGGCAACAGCACAGCCGGGCCTATGGTATTTCACTGCCTGCGTCGTACTAATGGCAATCGCAACCCTATGGGTTCAGCGGCGGGCACGGTGAGACTTTCGGGCACGCTGTTTTGGTTGAGAAGAGGCAGATTTAAATACAGGCATAACCCTTTTAGCTGGGGTTATGACCCCTATAGACCAATTGCTTGTCGACCCTGTCACTCAATAATCGGATGATGCTTGGCTTTATCGCGACCTATATACAGCGCCAAACGCGGGTCGTCGGCTATTTCGACGGCGCGTTTATAGGGAGTGAATCCGCTTTTTTGATAGAAGGGGAGCGCCTGAGGGCTGTCCATGGTGCAGGTGTGTACAAACATGCGTTTTGTTTTGTGGTGATCAAAAGCGCGGGTAATGGCTGCATTCATCAACCAGCGTCCGGCGCCAGTTCCAATGGCGTCGCTCGTCAGGCCAAAATAGGCTAGCTCGATATTTTTTTTGTTGCGCACATCAAGCTCTAAAAGGCCAATGTCACCGGACTCTTTTTGTAGAATGAAAATTTCAAAACCCGGTGTGTTGATCGCTTTAATCAAAGCTTCTCGCTCCAAAGCAAGGCGTGAAAACCACAGCCAATCTTCGCCGACAGCTTTGAGAATTTTGTAATATCGGGCAACGTCTGGTTTAACCATATGGTCAAGGGCAAGGTTCTTTATATTATCAGTTTTTGAAGGAGGACGCTCGGTCATTTCAAGATAGGTTGCGATATTGGCAACCTTGCCACTTGGGATATCTGTATAGCCGTTGAGGTTAAGCTCAATCATTTATGTGGCCTCTTTCTTCTCATCATTGTGCATATTATGCCTCTGATGATATTTCATCTAGTCGCGGCCTCGACAAAAATTTTAAAATACCCATATGTTGAACAATGATTTTTCAACCTTGTGAGGTTTTATGACTGCGACCAATCCGCTTCTTTCAATTTGGGATACACCTTTTGAACTCCCGCCGTTCAATGATATTGAGACGGCTCATTTTAGCGAGGCGTTTGAGGCGGCTTTGTTGGATAATGTTGCTGAGGTCTCCAAGGTCGCTAATAATAAAGAAGCGCCGACATTTAAAAACACGATTGAAGCATTGGAGCTTTCAGGCAATAGCTTGTCGAATGTTGCGGGTGTTTTTTATAATTTGTCAGGGGCGCATACCAATCCTGATTTGCAGGAAATTGAGCGCGATATGGCGCCAAAGCTTGCTGCGCATTCAACCAAAATCACAATGAATGCCGCTTTGTTTGCCCGCATTGATGCGCTTTTTGAAGCGCGTGAGAGCTTGGGTTTAAATGATGAAGAAAACCGTGTTTTAGAGCGCTATCATTCTCAATTTGTGCGCGCTGGAGCAAAGCTAGAGGGTGCCGATCGCACACGCATGGCTGAGGTCTCAAAGCGCCTTGCGACCCTTGGCACCACGTTTTCGCAAAATGTTTTGGCCGACGAGGGGGCTTATGAGCTTGTGCTTGAAAGTGAAGATGATCTTGCGGGCTTACCTGATTTTCTCATCTCGGCGGCTGCCTCTGCTGCAACCGAGCGGGGCCATGATGGAAAGCATGTCATCACCTTGTCACGCTCGCTGATTGAGCCTTTCTTGCAGTTTTCATCGCGCCGCGATTTACGCGAAGTTGCTTTTAAGGCATGGACTGCGCGGGGCGAAAAGGGGGGCGAGAGTGATAACCGTGCTCTGATTGCCGAGACATTATCGCTACGTGAAGAACGCGCCAATTTATTGGGATTTGACACTTTTGCTGATTTCAAACTCGACGATCAAATGGCTAAGACACCAGAGGCGGTGCGTGATCTGCTTATCAAAGTATGGGAGCCTGCCAAGACGCGAGCGGCTGAAGAGGCTATGAAGCTTCAGGCTTTGGCTAATCAAGAAGGGGCCAATTTTGACATTGCCCCTTGGGATTGGCGCTATTATTCGGAGAAGGTGCGCCATGCCGAGCACGATCTCAATGAGGCGGAAATCAAACCTTATCTGCAGCTTGATAAAATGATCGATGCCGCCTTTGACACGGCTGGGCGGTTGTTCGGTTTAAAATTTGAAGAATTATCTAACATGCCGACCTATCATGATGATGTGCGTGTGTTTGAGGTCAAAGATGCAAGCGATAATCATGTGGCGCTTTTCATTGGCGATTATTTTGCCCGTGCTTCAAAACGCTCTGGCGCTTGGATGAGCGCCTTTCGCTCACAAGAAAAGCTGAAAGGTAACATTCGCCCTATCATCGTCAACGTGATGAATTTTGCTAAGGCACCAGCTGGCGAGAAGACGCTGCTGACCTTTGATGATGCGCGCACGCTGTTTCATGAGTTCGGTCATGCGCTGCATGGCATGTTGTCTGATGTGACCTATTCTATAGTCTCGGGCACCAGTGTGGCACGCGATTTTGTGGAGTTGCCAAGCCAGCTTTATGAGCATTGGCTGGGCGAACAGGAGATCATTTCAAAATATGCCATCCACTATCAAACTGGTGAGCCGATGCCGCAGGACTTGATTGATCGTGTGAAAGCAGCTGAGACATTCAATCAGGGATTTGCAACGGTGGAATATGTATCCTCCGCGCTTGTCGATCTTGAATTGCACACAATGCCCGCCAGTGCCGCGCAGGATGTAACCCAGATTGAAAAAGACATTTTGGCGAAAATTGATATGCCGAATGAAATTGTCATGCGTCACCGCACGCCGCATTTTTCTCATGTGTTTTCCGGTGATGGATATTCGGCGGGTTATTATTCCTATATGTGGTCAGAAGTGATGGATGCCGATGCGTTTCAGGCCTTCAAAGAGACTGGCGATGTTTTTGATGGTGACATGGCGAATAAGCTTCTTGCGAATATTTATTCAGCAGGTGGCAGCCGCGACCCAGCAGAGCTTTATGTCGCGTTCCGCGGTCAAATGCCACAGATTGATGCTTTGCTTGAAGGGCGGGGCTTGAAGGGCGCTGCTTAAAGGGCACCGCTTAAAGGCCGTGGCTTGAAAGGTGCTAAGCTGCTTATTTAAACAAGTTTGATAGCCAGCTGATAAAACCTTTTTTAGCGGTTTCAATGTCTTCGCCTGCGTCATCTATCATGGTGTCAATGTCTTCAATCACCGGGTCAATGGCACGGCGTTTGAACGCGCGGATTTTGATGAAGATGTAAATCGCGAGCACAGCTAAGAGAATAAAAAAGATGATATTGAACCAGGGAATCAGTTTGGTCTCTGGCCCATCGACAATTTTTATTTTGACGGCATTTGGAAAGATGCTGAGAAATTCAATGCGCCAGCCATAATGGGTGACCGCAACCCATAAATTATCATCGATCGCATAGGCCTGTGCTTGTGCTGTGATGTTGCCGGTATCAAATTTAAAATATGGAGGCCACGCCCAACCTGTATCTTCATTTCGATAAACACGAGGCTCTCCATTCGGCCATACAGCGTTTACGAAACGGACGTCTTTTGTTGTTGGTGTAGCACCAGTTTGTTTTGAGCTTTTAGTATCTTGTCGGGTGACATCTGTTCCTACAATGCGAACAATATCACGGCCTGGAAGACTGTAGTGAGCAAAGAGACTAAGCCCAAGAATGAGCACGACCCCGAAAATCCATTTGAGATTATTCATGCGGTACCTTTTATGGGCCGACGAGCTTGAACACTATATGACAGGCTTAAGCGACTTCGCGCGCGAGGGCGCATTGCGACCAAAGGTCACTCAAAGAATTCACCAAATGCTCAATCTCTTCATTGCTATGCAAAGGCGATGGTGTAAAGCGCAGCCGCTCGGTGCCTTTAGGGACTGTTGGATAATTGATCGGTTGTACATAAATGCCGTAAGTATCTAAGAGCAAATCGCTGATCCATTTACATTTTACTGGATCATTGACCATCACGGGAACAATATGCCCCGGGTTCCACATATGAGGAATGCCTTTGGCATCTAAGGAGGCGCGAAGGTGGGCGACGCGTTCGCGATGCATTGTGCGCTCGATTTCGCTCTCTTTTAAATGTTTGATGCTGGCGGTTGCGCCTGCGGCAATGCTTGGCGGAATGGCGGTTGTAAAAATAAAGCCTGATGCAAAGCTGCGCACAAAATCGCAAAGGGCATGAGAGCCTGTGATATAACCACCCATGACGCCGTAAGCTTTGCCAAGTGTGCCTTCAATTACGGTGAGGCGGTCCATCAAGCCTTCGCGCTCGGCAATGCCGCCACCGCGCGGACCATAAAGACCAACCGCGTGAACCTCATCAAGATAGGTCATGGCGGAGTGTTTGTCTGCCACGTCACAGATTTCTTTGATGGGCGCAATGTCGCCATCCATGGAATAGACGGATTCAAAAGCAATCAGTTTTGTGGTGTCTGGATCAGCCTCGCTCAACAGGCGGTCGAGATCTTCTGGATCGTTATGTTTCCAGATTTTCCGGTCGGCCATGGAATGGCGCATGCCCTCAATCATTGAGGCGTGGTTTAGGGCGTCGGAATAAATCGTGCAATTGGGCAGTTTTGCGCCAAGGGTGGAAAGCGCTGCCCAGTTTGACACATAACCTGATGTAAAAAGCAGTGCGCTTTCTTTGTTGTGTAGATCAGCAAGCTCTTGTTCGAGCAAAACATGGCTATGATTGGTGCCAGAAATATTACGTGTGCCACCCGCACCTGCACCACACTCATCAATGGCTGAATGCATGGCCTCGATCACTTTTGGATGTTGCCCCATGCCGAGATAATCATTGGAGCACCAAACAGTGACTTCTTGCTCGCCTTTGTCCGTGTAACGGGTCGCACGAGGAAATCCACCTTTGTGGCGGGAAAGATCTGCAAATACGCGATAATTACCTTCATCGCGCAGATCGTTTAGTGCGCTTTGGAAAAAATTCTCAAAGTCCATTACTTAGCCTCATATAATTTCTAATCATTATAATATACTGCTTGGTAAAATAACAATACTGAATCCTATTTTGATTAAAATGTCATTGAAATATAATGATATGTGCTGTGTTCCCATCACGTGAATGTATCGTCAAATTTTGCCAGTCGGTGCAGCAAATGGATTGAATATTAAATTCTGCTAAGAATTCCATTATTTACTCAACCATTCAGCAAGTAATACTCATCATATTATTGGTAGCGATAAGACCAACAATCTGCATAAAAAAGATAGCTCGTTCATCTAACCGCTTGCACCGCCGGGGCCGCCGCGTCGTGCAATCAAACCTTTTGAGGGATTATAGGCCAAGACCGCTAATGAAACAAAGACGATGGTGCAGCTAGTTAATATCAAAAAGGCTTCTCCATTAAATTGTCCGTATAGTCCAAATCGTATGAAATCGACGGCATGGGTGAAGGGGTTGAAGAGACACAGTTGATAAAGAAGCGGGCTTGTTTCTTCCATTCGCCAAAGCGGGTAGAGGGCTGATGACATGAAGAACATCGGGAAGATGATGAAATTCATCACGCCTGCAAAATTCTCAAGCTGTTTGATGAGAGAAGAGAGAAGAAGTCCAAGCGAACCTAACATTAAGCCGGACAAAATGAGTGCCGGTATCACGGTCAAATAACCATAAAGGGGTGGTTCGATTTTCCACGCATAGGCAATAGCAAGAAAAATAAACACCTGAATGATGGAAATAAACACGCCCGCAAATAGTTTTGACAACAATAAAAACCAGCGGGGAAATGGACTAATTAGCAGCGATCGCATTGACCCCATCTCGCGGTCATAGACCATGGAGAGTGAGGATTGCATGCCGTTGAAAAGCTGTATCATGGCTAACAGGCCGGGGGTGATATACACTTCATAAAGCACATAGGTTTCATAGGGCTCGATGATCGATACGCCGAGAACTGACCGGAATCCTGCTGCAAAAATAAACAACCAAACAAGCGGACGGACAAGCGCTGCAATGAATCGTCCGCGCTGTTGCACAAAGCGCAATCCTTCGCGCCAGACGATGCCGTAAAAACAACGGAAGTATTCGGAAAACCCCAATGGCGTCATGTGACAACCTCGGCCTTCGTCAGATTTGTGAATGCTTCAACTAAATTGTTGCCCTTGTTGTCGGCGATAAGATTGTTCACCTTGCCGCGTGCCAGAACATCACCATGATGAAGAATAACAGCGTGATCGTCATTCATGACTTCATCGAATAAATGTGTTGCCCATAAAATGGCAAGGTTTTCGCTGTCGCTCAATTCATGGGCGTAAGCGACGATATCAAGACGCGAGCCTACATCAAGGCCAGTTGTTGGCTCATCGAGAAGAAGAAGCTTTGGGCGATGAAGCAGTGCGCGTGCAATTTCAACACGGCGCAACTGTCCGCCGGAAAGGGTTCGCGCTTTATCTTTAACACGAGAGGCCAGATCAATGCGTTCCAATTCTTTCATCATACGCTCTCGAGCAAGCGCTTTAGGCATGCCATGAAGGGCTGTATGATAAAGCATGTTTTGCTCAATTGTGAGGTCGAGATCCAAGGTGCGGCTTTGAAACACCACTCCAAGCTGGCGCAGTGCCTCGGTCGGTTTGCGCCGTACATCATGGCCGATCACTTTCACCGTGCCGCTCGTATTACTATAAAGGCGGGTGATCAGTGAAAACAGTGTTGTTTTGCCAGCCCCATTGAGGCCTAAGAGTGCGCAAAATTCACCGGAGGCCACATTAAGGCTGACGTTATTCAGCGCTTTTCGCACACCAAAAGAGTGGCTGACATTTTGAATTTCAAGTGCCAAATCAAGCATTGACGTCCTGACTTATTTAACGTTGAAAACAGCGCGCTGGCTGTCAGAGTTGGTGCCAGGAATGTACAATTCAAAGGTGCCAGGCCTGATTGTTACGAAAGAAATAGTGGCCGATCCTTCATCATCAAATTCAAGGCTGTCAATACCAAGTGGTCTGATTTCAATATCAGAGATAACGATTTCATTGATCCAGACGTTTCGAAAAAAACTAGGTCCCTCCAATGCAATTTCAGCGGAGCCATCTGCAATGATCTCAAGACTATAATATTTACCAGACTCCAACTCATAAGATGCCTTGGTCAAAGGTTCACCTGAAGAAAGAGTGATCGGGTCAAGGCGTTGTTTGCCTTTGAGCAGACCAGCAAAACCTTGTGCTGCACTCAGATTTGGCAACCCAGTGGCTAGGAGAAACGCGATAAGGGTGAGGGATTTCAAGAAAGGGCTGATCATAATGTGTCTTGTCCATTCTGGTTTTAGATATCTGTGATGCAATTTCATTTTTCGGCTGAATGTATAACCTAACATGTAATATTGCCACACCCAACGTGAAGCGTCCTTTGGGGGAGGAATGTAAGGTGCTGTCATCCCAAACTTGGGAGTTTAATGAAAATGTCCCGCGAGTAACGGCTTATCTACAAGCGACCTCGTACTGTGACAGGAGTGTGCCACAGCTGAAAATGGTCCAATGTTTAGGAAATGGTAAAACACATTAAGATACTGATATCACAATGGTTTTAATGGTGCTGCCGGGGAGAATTGAACTCCCGGCCTCTCCCTTACCAAGGGAGTGCTCTACCCCTGAGCTACGGCAGCATATCTTTGGTTTGTTACCTAAGTGAGCTTCGTTTGCCATAGGGTTCAAGAATGCGCAAGCTTGAAAGCGGTTGATCCTTATAATTTTCCAAACTTGACAAGCAAGCCGCATCTGGTGATACCAAAAACATGGCTGAGACTAAGGAAGAACGTGAAAAAAGACTAGCGGAGGCGCTTCGAGAGAATTTGAAGCGGCGAAAATCGCAACGACAGGAAGTTAAAAGCGATGTCAGCGACCCGGATCAGCGCCTTTTTCGCGAAAAGCCGATCAAACCTGATAAGAAATAGCTGAAAACAGGCGTGGGTATTAACAACAATCCACGGCTTGCCTTGATTTACACCCTTTGGTGCGTTAGTCGCAGTTCAGCATATTTTCAATGAGGCAATAAGATTGTTCATCCGGGCTCTTTTTGTGCTTTTGACCAACATTTCTGTGAGATTTTAATGGATAGTATTCGTATAATTGGCGGCGGTGAATTGAATGGATCGATTCCAATATCTGGAGCAAAAAATGCGGCACTGCCGTTAATGATTGCAAGTTTATTGACGGACGGCACTTTGACCCTCGATAATTTGCCGCGGTTGCGCGATGTTGAGCAGCTCACACGCATTTTGGTTAATCAGGGGGTGAATTACTCTGTTGATGGCAAACGCCCTGGTGCTGACATGATGAAAGGGCAGCGGGTTCATTTCACGGCGAAAGATATCGTTGATACGACAGCACCTTATAATCTTGTGTCAAAGATGCGGGCGAGCTTCTGGGTGATCGGGCCTATTTTGGCACGGATGCATGAGGCTAAAATTTCTCTGCCGGGCGGCTGCGCCATTGGCACGCGGCCTGTTGACTTCTTTATTGATGGTTTGAGAGCGCTTGGCGCTGATATCGAGATCGAACAGGGCTATGTGCTTGCTAAAGCAAAAGGCGGTCTTGTCGGTAATCGTATTGTTATGCCTGCGGTTTCTGTTGGCGCGACCCATACATTGATGATGGCGGCGACGCTTGCTAAAGGCGAGACTGTGATTGAAAATGCAGCGCGTGAACCAGAGGTACTTGATCTTGCTACCTGTCTTAGCAAAATGGGCGCAAAAATTTCAGGTGCTGGTACATCGACCATTACCATTGAAGGCGTTGATGAGCTTTATGGGGCACACCATATGGTTTTGCCTGATCGCATTGAAACGGGCACTTATGCGATGGCTGTCGCAATGACTGGTGGTGATGTGATGCTAGAGGGCGCACGCGGTAATTTGTTGCGCGCAGCGCTTGATACATTGATTGAAACCGGCGCAGAAATTACCGAGACGAATGAGGGCATTCGTGTGCGTAGAAATGGTAACGGCATCGAAGCTGTTGATGTGCGTACTGATCCGTTCCCTGGCTTCCCGACTGATTTGCAGGCGCAGTTCATGGCCTTGATGACGAAAGCAAAAGGCACCTCGCGGATCACGGAAACTATTTTTGAAAATCGATTTATGCATGTTCAAGAGCTTGCGCGATTGGGTGCGAAAATTTCGCTTGATGGGCAAGTTGCCACTGTTGAAGGTGTGGAACAACTGACCGGTGCTGAAGTTATGGCGACGGATTTGAGAGCTTCCGTTTCACTGGTTATTGGCGGTTTGGTGGCTGAGGGTGAGACAACTGTGAACCGCGTTTATCATTTAGATCGTGGATTTGAACAACTTGAAGATAAACTTACAGCCTGTGGCGCACAAGTGATGCGGATTTCTGAGTAAGCGTTTTAAAAGTTGTTTGTCATATAAAAGGTTTGTTGGTTTTTGGATGTTAGCGTGTTGAGATGGCAGGCACCTAATGTTTCTGTTATTGGCATTTGACATTCAAAAGCGCTCAAGCTTGGATTATAATGATGACTATTCATGTAGAAGAACGGCTTGATATACCGCTTTGTGTAGATTTAGACGGCACACTGGTTCACTCAGACACTTTGTGGGAATCTTTGCTGATTTTAATCAAAGATAAGCCGTTGATGATTTTTGCCATAATGCTTTGGATCATCAAGGGGCGGGCGTATTTTAAGGCGGAAGTCGCCAAACGGGTTACCCTCAACCCGAATGATCTCGCTTACAATGACACTGTTGTGGCCTTTGTGCGGGATGCTTATGACAAGGGACGCAATACGGTTCTTGTCACGGGGGCGCATCGTGACGTTGCCAATGCTGTTGCTAGCCATCTTGGTATTTTTAAAAATATTATGGCAAGCAATCAGACGGTGAACAATACCGGCACGGCCAAGCGTGATGCCTTGCTGGCGGCCTATGGCGAAAATAATTTTGATTATATGGGCAACAGCCGCGCTGATATTCCATCCTTTGATGTGTCTTCAAAAGTGACCGTGGTTAGTCCGGATCGTGCGGCGGCGCGCTGGCATAAAAATAATACATCAGATTTAATGGAAGGCCCCAGTGAAAACCTTAAGGTCATGATAAAGGCTATTCGGCCTCATCAGTGGTTGAAAAATGTGCTTGTCGCTGTCCCTCTTATCTTGACGCATGAAATTAGCAATTTGGCGTTATGGCTTGCTGTGGTTATCGCGTTTTATTCTTTCAGCTTTATGGCAGGCGCGGTTTATCTGCTGAATGATATGCTTGATCTTGCTTCGGACAGAGCACATCCGCGCAAGTGCAAAAGACCCTTGGCGAGCGGTCAATTATCGATTCCACATGCCTTGGTTATGATTGCTGTGCTTTCAGCGACAGCCATTGCTTTAGCCCTGTTTGTATCCGTTGATTTCTTTGTCATCCTGCTTGGCTATGCCGTGATGACAACCCTTTATTCGTTTTGGCTCAAGAAAAAACTCTTGATTGATGTTTTTACATTAGCAGGACTTTTTACCACGCGGATCATCGCCGGGACGATCGCCGTTGGCACTACCCATTCTTATTGGTTGCTTGCTTTTTCTCTCTTTTTCTTCCTGAGCTTAGCCATGGTGAAACGCTATTCTGAATTGTTGAAAGAGCAGGTTGAAAATGTCAGCACGACCGCTGGTCGCGGTTACATGCAAATCGATTTTGAGATGATTGGGCAAGCAGGGATTTCATCTTCATTTTCTGCTTCATTGGTGCTGGCGCTTTATATCGATTATCAATCCTCACTAGGCAATTACGCATCGCCCTATCTATTATGGCCACTTTGTCCGATTATTTTGTTTTTGCTTCTGCGGATTTGGATACTGGCGCGGCGTGGCTTCATGGAAGATGACCCGCTTGTCTTCCTGTTGCAAGATTGGCGTAGTCAGTGCATTTGCGTCATCGGTGGCCTCTTCGTCCTACTTGCCGCAATGGGTATTTAATTGACATGACGGCTGGGGATTTTCCAAGCTGGGGTCGTTTGAAGTCTCACGCACGCCGTGCTCGCACGATTGAGTCTATGAGACAAGGCGATCAACAAGCTGAACCAGAAACATTATTGCCCTATGGTAATGGTCGCTCCTATGGCGATAGTTGTCATAATGATGCGGGTGTTCTCATCCACCAAGGCGCAAATACTTCGATACTAAATTTCGATACTGAAACAGGGTTGATGCAGGTTCAAGCGGGTGTGCTACTTGTCGATGTGTTGGAGATGGCGATACCGTATGGATTTTTTCTAGCGGTCTCTCCCGGTACTCGGTTCGTGAGTATTGCTGGCGCGATTGCAAATGATGTTCATGGTAAAAACCACCATGTGCGCGGAACCTTTGGGTGCCATGTGGAGCGGTTTAGTTTGTGGCGTTCTGACGGTGTGATCCATGAATGTTCTGCGAGTGAGAACAGCGATCTGTTTGCTACGACCATTGGCGGCATGGGACTGACGGGCATCATATTAGATGCGACCATACGGCTGATGAAAGTACCGTCAGCTGATGTGCGCCAAACCACAATTAAGTTTCAAAACCTGAGTGAATATTTTTCGGTGATTGATGACGTCGACAATAACCATGAGTATTCCGTTGCTTGGATTGACCAGTTAGCAAAAGGCGCGAAACTGGGACGAGGGGCCATGATGGCGGGCGATCATGTGGCTGGTGATGGCACCGTTCAAAAAGTTGTATCACCACGTCTTTCTGTGCCGTTTCAGCCGCCCGTCAATCTCTTGAATCGTTTTACTTTGTCGGCTTTTAATACGGCCTATTATGCAAAAGCACGCGCGGGCGAAACAGTGGTTCGATGGCCATCTTATTTTTATCCTCTCGATGGCATCAAACATTGGAATCGACTTTATGGCCCCAAAGGGCTTTTTCAGCATCAAAGTGTTTATCCAAGTGATGCGGGAGAAGAGACGACAGCACATCTGATTGAATGCGCCCAAGCCCATGGTCATGCTTCTTTTTTGACCGTCTTAAAGCGCTTTGGTGATGTTGCCTCACCAGGCCTTTTCTCTTTTCCTAAACCTGGTTTTACCCTGACTTTGGATTTTGCCAATCAAGGGCCGCCTACGTTAAAAATGCTCGATGCTCTTGATGAAATCACGCTAAAAGCGGGCGGGCGGATTAATCCTTATAAGGATGCGCGGATGAGTGCGAGAGCCTTTGCGGCGTCTTTTCCTGAGTGGCCTTTACTGGAAGAGGCAAGGGATTCAGCGCTTATGTCAGATTTTTGGCGACGTACTGCAAAATCTTTACGATTTTCTGCCATGGTGCCACCCACAGATTAGATCGAAAAACTTATAGCGGGCGCGAGAATTTAAGACATGAATTATCTTGGCTTTATACTCTTCACGGTTTTCACCAATGCAGCAGCCCAACTTTTGTTGAAGCAAGGTATGTTGTCTATGGGCAGTGGTGCTTTTGCTACTGAGAATATTATACTGCGGGTGCTGCAGGTGGTGTTCAATCCATGGGTTTTTGCTGGACTTGTGACGTTCGTCATTTCTATGGCATCGCATCTTTATGTGCTGTCCAAGGTTGAGCTTTCGTTCGCCTATCCATTTTTAAGTCTTGCCTATGTGGCTGTGGCTGTTTTTGCTTATTTTCTGTTCCGTGAAGATCTGAATATGTGGCGTATCGTAGGCATAGGGTTCATTTGCGTTGGAACTGTTTTGATCGCCCAAGGCGGTTCAAGTGCTGGTGATGGCAGCACACCATCAGCAAAAATCAACAACGTTAGCGAGTAAGTATTCAATGAAACATATAATTTTTGGTGGTGATGGTTTTGTCGGTCGTCACTTGGCAGAAAAGCTTTTAGCAGACGGCGAAGAGGTCGTTGTCGCCGATGTCGTAAAAAGTGACATTGCCAATTATGCGCAGTGTGAATTTGTTCATCTTGATGTCAGCCGTGATGAGGACTTTGATAAGATCACTATTGGGGCCGATGACATGGTCTACAATATGTCGGCAAAAATGCTTTCGCCGATTGTTGCTAAATCTCTGCGCTATGATTTTTTCTGGCCGGTGAATTACTTTGGGGCCAAACGCATTGTTGAAAAAGCAGCAAACAGTGGTGCGAGCAAAGTGGTGCAATATACCACAGACATGATTTACGGACACACGATCCAAGACCCACAGGATGAAGATCATCCCTGCGCGCCGATTGGTGAATATGGTGCGTCGAAATATAAAACCGAGCAAATGTGTGAAGAATGGCGCGCAAAGGGTATGGACATATCGATCTTCCGTCCTCGGCTTATCATTGGTCCAGGACGTTTGGGTATTTTAGAAAAGCTATTCAAGTTGATTGATTATAATTTGCCTGTGCCAATGATTGGTTCTGGCAAAGTGCCTTATCAATTTATCTCGGTGTTTGATTGTGCTGATGCGGCTTATCTCGCTTGGAAAAATAATGTGCCGAATGATGCTTATAATTTGGGGTCTGATAATCCGCCATCTGTGCGCAAATTACTTGGTGACCTGATTAAACATGCAGGTTCACGTTCGTTTCTTTTGCCAACCCCAGGATTTGCCGTTAAAGCGACACTGGATGCGCTTGACTTCATCAACAAGCCTTTGATGGACCCTGAACAATATATGATTGCAGACGAGATGTGTGTGCGTGATTGCACCAAGGCTAAAGAGCAGCTGGGCTGGGCGCCGAAATATCGCGATGAAGATATGCTGAATGCGGCCTATTCAGAATATCGCGAAATGCGTGCGGCTACTTCTTAATCAAAGCATCCATACATGCCGTTAGCTCTATGCGCCTGTGATTTGTAAAAGCGGGAACATAATGTTTTTCTGTAAGCGTCCTGTTCTTGGTTGCTGGACATGTTGGAATGAGAGCAAGATCAACATCGGCCAGCGCCTTTCGCCTTTTATTATCAAGCGGGACTATCGTGCGCGTTGGATCCATGCCAATGGGGACATATTTGGGCCCGTGACGTTGCATCAACCATCCTATGGGATTGGCAAAATCGACGTTCCATACTGTCTCAAAAATTTTCCCGTTCTTGCGCTCTAGTTCATGGATGGCCGTTATGGCTTTATCTATTTCTTTCAGGTTGAACATTTGAAAATCAGGCTGAGCATGAATCAGAAAAACAGCTTCTGTTCCAGCCTTTATGCTTGCTTCATAGGTTTTCTCATTGTCGATATAAATTTGCCGCAATGCATCGGTGCGATCATAAAATTTCTTGCTTGTTGAGACCAAGCCCAATGTGTTTAAATTTTTGTTTTTTAATGGCTCATAAAGCGCCATAGCGCCAACCGCGCGCGCTGATTTGTGCAAAGTGATTGAGGCGGCTGGTATCATAACAAAGGCGATGGCAATGATGATCGCGTTTTTGATGAAGGGAGTGTGATAATCATCACGCCATAAAACCTTCATTAAAAATGGCCACATAAAGACAAAAGGCTGCCCCCCAGAGTTTTGTGTTTCAAAGGCCAGGCCGGCAAAGATAAGTGTGCCGCATATGAACCAATCTGTGTTGCAAAACCGTATGACGGTTTGTCGCACCCCCAAGAGATAGGCAGGGGGGCGATGGGGACTTTTTAAATGATCGATCAACAAAATGAAACTCAACGCAGTGCCAGCAAAGATGATATCGAACTGGGTCACGCCGACAGAAAAGAACCGATAAATGATGTTGCTCTGGTTTCGTGAGATCAGGGCTAATACATCGGTCAGATAACCAGATACGATGCCAAGCGAAATTTCTGCGATAGCCAGTGACACCCAAAATATAATATTGGCGCCTACAAAGAGGGAGCGACTAATTTGGCCGGCGAGGAAAAAACCAAACAGGATGAGGCCGCCTGCGAGAAAGCCTGTAATTTTTGTCGCAAAAAGGGCAATGACCAAATAACCTATAATGGCAATGCGCCATCGAGGTGAAGGCAAGAAAAGGAGCGCTGCTAACAAAACGTATAGCAGCTGAATAGAATGGCGGTTGTAGATGCCCCATGCTTCAATCCCTGTATGAGGGATCAAATTGATAACGTTGAAGGGGGCAATGCTGTAGAAAAGAAAAGGTAACAACAGGGCCCATGCTTTGGGCCATGAAGTGCGCGCGACCTGATTTATGATAATAGCCATAGCGGGGCTGGTAATGATAAGAAATGACCATTCAACCAATAGAAATGGATTGGTGTTGGGAAACGCACGCATGGCAAGAAAAGTTAAATAATAAGACAGCGGTCCAACCGGTGTGGAAAAATCAACGGAGGGGATCTGGCCGTTGAGAATGCGTTGGGCACCATCAAAGTATAAAAATAGATCCCAATACATAGGGCCGATCGGAAGACTGATTGGTAGGGTGAGCAAGCCGCAGGCCAATATGACTGTTAAGGCAAAGAACCAAAGTGGGTTTTTCAAAGTAGCCATGAAGTTTCCGGTTAATGAGCGTTGGTGCGTAAAATTGAATTCCAATCTGATATCACATTAAAGATATAGTCTTCATTCTGAATAACAGTTTTTGCATCTTGAGTGATTTATCCCTATATTAAGGATGCTGCTTGCAGCTATGGCAATAAATGGTCTGCGTAATAAACCTATCGGACCCGGGGGCGGTACCCGGCGCCTCCACCAAAACCCAGAAATTCAAAAGCTGGGCTTTGGCGGGGGCGAAATAGGATCGACGAGGGCGTAAAGGTTGTTCTTTTGCTCGGCATGATACCGCCGTTATCGGGTCAATACAGTAGTTGCAAATGACAACAATGCTGAAGGTTTTGCAGTAGCTGCGTAATGCGGTTCCTACTTAACCAAACTTAAACTCCCTCTGGTTTGCACCTTTGGGCGGGGTCCGGCAGCACCTGGCAACAGAAGCTGCCACTTTACCAACATTGTTTATGCCTAAGTTTTCCCATGGATGATGGGCTGGTTCATTTAATTTGTTTGTTTGTCGCACATAGCTTGAAATTGTGAACAAGGTGGTGAACAGTGTGATTCATTCATTTGAGTAGAAGAGATATGGCAGAAGATATTATAAGATATGATGTGTTGGCTCAGGAGGCCATGCGAGGGGTTGTCAAGAAAGTGCTGACTGAAGTCTTGCGATCAGGACTTCCTGGTGAGCATCATTTCTACATTACTTTTAATACCCAAGCTCCCGGCGTCCGCATCTCATCTCGGTTGCATGAGCGCTACCCTGAAGAAATGACAATTGTTGTGCAGCATCAATTTTGGGATCTTGAGGTCAGCAGCCAATCCTTTGAAATTGGTTTGGCATTTGCCGGCGTGCCTGAAAAACTTCTCGTTCCCTTTAATGCAATAAAAAGTTTTGTTGACCCTTCAGTTCAATTTGGTTTGCAATTTGATTTGGTCGATGATGAGATGGGCGAAGATAATTCATCATCTGATGATAAGAGCGCGACGGCTCTTGGTTCTGTGGCACCTAGTGCTATTGCTGTTGTTGCTAAAGATGTTGCTGAATCTGCGGAAGCTGAAAAAGTGGCCGAAACCATTTTGAGTAAAACCGACGCGGCAGGCGACAATTCGTTAGAAACGGACACCGAACAAAGTGATGATGATAAGAATGCTTCTGCGGATGTGGTTTCGCTTGATGCATTTCGTAAAAAAGCAGACTAACACCGTGGTGAGAGGGTTCTTATGTGCGATATTATCAACTTAAAGCAAGCACGTAAGCAGCGTGATCGCGATGCTAAACACAAAGTTAGTGCGGTAAAACGCGTTCGATTTGGTCAAAGTAAAAATGACAAAAACGTTGTCGAAATTTTGAGAAAAAAGTTTGTGAAGAAGCTAGATGATCACAAACTTGACCCATCAAAACCGACAGATGACTAATCAATTTTTGTAAATGAAACGCTCAATAACACTCAGTGGTCACCGTACCAGTGTTTCGCTTGAAGCGCCATTTTGGGATGCGTTACGTGACATTGCCACTCATGAAAAAACCAGTCCAACAGAGATAATAATGCGTATTGATGAAAAGCGCCTGCCTGAGGACAATTTATCCTCGGCCATCAGAATTTATATTTTGCAATATTATCAAAAGTACTAATGCACGGTTGCTACCGAATGAGAATAGGCGTTGTGTTTGTGCTCACTATTCCTGTTGGAGTGTTCGATGTCGCAGGTTCTAGCATCCAGTTGGTATTATTAAAAATAATTTTGTCTGCAACAAGTGTTAAAACGACTGCTTTTACCTGTGATCCTGAATTAAAAATTAGTTCTTTGCTTGGTAAATGAATGATGCCTTCTATGTCGAAGTTTTGAGAGTCATTTATCGGCATATTGCGTTTTCCTAAGCCGCTGCGTTCAGCAAAGAGAAAACCTTCATAAATACCGCTCGTTGGCGGGGTGAGAGCGACGCTCACACCACTATTAAACTGAATAGCAGAATCCGTATCATTGAAATAAAATGTCACCCCGTCGCCATTAAAGACGTTACCATTCACATTCCAGCGGGCATTATTGGTGAAGACGTAAATATCATCGACAGCATCACCACTGTTGGCTGCTAGATTAATTTGTTGGACACTGGAGTTAAAATTATGACTACCGCAATAGACGCCAGGCTGAAGGTTGACGACAGAATTATCATAGGAGCGTCCATTATAATCGCAGGACAAAGTTGTAGGTTCTGGTAGAACGCCAGCAAATGGGTCTGGATCTGGCGTGCATTGGTATTCAACATTACCACTTTGTCCCTGAGAGTTATCGGTTGCATTGAACCCAGCAATGCAAATACGTGCTAAATCGAGATTGATACCACTATTGAAGCTGGCGGTTTGCGCGCCTAGCGAATGCGTATGAATTTCGCATTTAGGCGCGATTATATTAGCGCCAGAGTTTACGATAAGGCCACGGTCACCTTGTGTAAGGGTATAGATGCAAGGACCGTTAGCAGCCACTGTTGGGATTACTACAGAGGATTGTGCGGTTACTGAGAGGGTTTTAAACCCTGCAATGGCTATTAAAGTGGTGGGTATACTGACTGTTGCTGAAGCTGACAGGGCGTTGGGATCAGAGAAATCAAAAACTGCTGATGTTGATGCCATATTAATTTTTGTAAGATTTAGATTGTATATATTTTGCGCAGTGGCCTGCCTATTTGCGCTGGGTTGAGTGGCTGCGGCCAGCAGGGCGCTGTCCAATGCGTTTTGAATATCCAGCCTTGTTGCTATCTGACGACTATAGTCAATTCCTACACCTGCGGCTAAGACGAGTGGCAGGCTGGCTATGCTGAGAACAATAGCCATGCTCCCTTGGATGTTATTTTTGAAATCGGATAGTTTGTTGAAGGCCGTATTCTTAAATTCTGTAAAGAAATAGGACATTTTATTTACACCTTACTGAAAATTGAAGCGTTACACTTTGCATAAAAATATGCTGATCGCGGAATGATTTACGGGAGTATCTCAGTGAGGCCTTAAAACCGTAATAAGACACTTAGTAGATAAATGGTTAATTGCATCAGAAATATTGGTGCAATTTTCATTGAAAACTTCATATGGATTGGCTTGCTTGAGGTCATCGTCTTCATCATCAAAATGAGTTTGAGGTCCTATTCTCAGAAGCATGAATGTTACTGTGCACTTTGTGGCCTTAGTTCCAGCGGTGCGTTAGCGCCGGGAGAAGGGATCGGCAAGGGAGCAGGAGGAATATTATTAATTACCTCTTGCTCAAGCTTACGCAGTTCCTCTTCGATATTGATCGGTGACAAGTCTTGTCTTGTTATGGATTCGGGGTTTTGTGTTCTTGGCGCGTTTCTTTGTTCGGCTAATGCCGCGGCTTTTTCTTTTTCGGCCCTAAGGCGTTCTGCCTCTTTTTTTGCCTTGAGGCTTTCCGCCTCTTTGCGTTCTATTTCTATTTGACGATTACGCTCAACTGCTTCGATTGCGGCTTGCTTCTCGCGTTCTATGGCTTCGATTTCTGCTTTGCGTTTGCGTTCTGCCGCTTCTAATGCTTCTTGGCGTTCGCGCTCTGCTTCAGCTGAAATCCAGCGGGCATAACGCGAGAGGCGTTGTTTTTCCAAAATGTCTGCTTGAAGTACTTCAACGCGCTGGACCTCCTGTTCAAATCGGCGCACGGTGAGATACCCAAGCAGCGGCTGAACATCGAGTGTGCGGGATGGTTTATCGATGGGCCCATCAAATAAAATCGCAATTTCCGGTGTGGACCCTGCAACGGGTGTTTTGTCAATAAGTGCAGCCTTCACATTCAAGGCCATAGAGCCCTTTAGTGTCATTTGCGGCAAATCGAATGTTGCGCCTGCAAGGGCGTTCACCGCTTTTGCTGTCAGTGATGCATTAGCAATACGCCCGACGCCAGATGTGATTGTGAATGTGCTTTCAGCTTTATCGATGGTGAGGTGACCAGAATCCAAATGGCTTTGCGTTAAAGGGAGCAACACTTCATTATTAAGTAGGATGTCATCGTCAGCGGCGCTTACAAGCTGCTGAAAGGCTGCTGGGTTAAGGCGTCTGATACGGCCGTCTGTCAGGCTAATCGAGCCACCACCGCCTAAGGTGCTGATGATTGCATCAAGACTGCGGCCGGTGCCGGAAAATTGACTTGAAAGGGATAGCTTTCCTTCCACGAGTGGACGGGTTTCATCGCTCCACAAAAGATCAGAGGCATCAGCTTCTTTGAGATCAATAATACCAGACAGCGTGACGGCGCCCTCATTGTTTTCGAATAGTAATGAGCCGTTGAGGTCTCCATTTGAAAACTTTCCTGATATCTTATTCAAAGCAATGCTTTGTGGTCGTAATCTTATATTGAATTGCGTGGTTTCCAGTTCTCTGAGGTTTGTTAAATCCATGGCATCGGCGCTCATGGAGATGTCGGCATGAAGTTTGGCGAGATAGGGAGCGCCATATTGGGCGCTGGACCAGAAGGATGCATTGAGCGGGGCGTCTTCTGCTTCATCTTCACCAATATATTTGTCGGCCTCTCCAACGCCTTCAGGGGAGATGTCGAGATCGATTGGCGCGATAATCTCGCCAGTGCCAAGGGCAATGAGCCATGGTAACGAAATGTGTTCAGTCTTTACTTCTCCTTGCCATTTCCAAGACAAGTCCTTTTGTGGTGATGCGCCTTTATAGGCAAGCTGCGCATTCACAGTGCTGCCGCCCAATGTTCCATTGAGGTTCTTCAGTTCACCTTCCCAGCCTTCGCCTTGTATCTCTGTTTTTAAGTCAACGTCTGTGCCAATGCCGCTTGCGGGCAATGAGAACCCGAGCAAACGCATGAGTGGTTCGCTGTCGTCTCCGATGAGCTGTAAATCACCCTTGTATTTTGGTTTGTTGCCCTCTTTTATTGTTACGGTAGTCATACCGTTTAGTTTGACACCGTTCATAAGTGTGTCGGTGGATACAGCTATCCCGCTTTGCGGTTTGCCTTTCGCGCGAATATCAATCTCGGCGATATCCGCATTATCAAGATTAAAGGCGTTCCATCCAGCTTGATTTAAAAAGTCGACGCTATTGGCATAAGTGGCGTTAAATGATGCTTCAACATCGCCGGCGAATGGTTCTTGCCAATTGCCTTGAAAGCGAATGCCGGTGCTGACATCACCGCCCCCAACTTTGCCAGCTATGGTCGCAGCGAAATCACTCGGTTTAGTATTGTCATTTTCTGATTTATAGTCGCCGGAAAAATTAACGGTGACATCAAGTGGCATTAAAGCGTCGCCGTGACGGTGCAGGTAATTCATCACAGGATGGGTTGGGATAAGCGTGTCGCCAATTTTGATTAGCCCGTCCTTCGTTTGTGCCTTAATCTTACCGTTGAAGCGTCCCGCAGGTGTTGTCAGGACATTGCTCATCGTGCCTGCGACATCGATGTTGAGACCGGCGAAGTCCTCAATTTTCATTGTAGTAATATCAATCTCTCCATTTGAGACGCGCATATTCACGTTGGCACTTCGACCTTCAAGGGCTTGGGAGATTAGTTTGTCTGCTTCTAATTTTAGGGAAATGGTATCGTTAGAATTGAAGCCCGAAATATTCTTCTCGCCTAGAAATAATGCGCTGAGTGCTTGAATGGCATCAACATCGAGGGTTTTGGATCTGAGGTTTGCTTCAAATTGTTTTTGGCGTTTGTTTAATTGATTGTATGTAAGACGCCCAGCAGCATCAGATGTGCCGAGACGGGCATTCATCTTTGTGAGGCTAATTGCGGTGGATTCAGCTATCAGTTTGCCGCTAATCTCTAACGTGTTGGTGCTGATGCGGCGGGCATCTTTGCCGCTTTCTGGTTGCAACCACCGAGCAAGGGCAACGGGCTGAGTCGACCGTAAATTGATGTCACCTTCAATGAATATGTCGTCGCCGGTTGTGATGTCACCTGTAAAGCCCATGCGTGTTGAGCCGGGGAAAAGGGCGCTAAAGTCATCAATATGCCAACCGCTATTCGTCGCGGTTGTTTTGAAATGGAGCGAGCGTACAATATCACCCGCAACAATGATGCCAGGGACATTAACATCAATCGTTCCCGGAATGGGTGGCTTGGGTAATGTATCAATTAATGTGGCGATGATGCTTTGTGCCTCGCTCATGGCAATGGGGCTGTTTTGTCCTTCGCCATAAGAGCGATCTAAATCAATCTGCCGCGATGAAACCTTAGCCTCAAAGCGAACTTCTGGGCTAAATGGAATAAGAATATTGCCATTAAGATTGACAGGAGCTTCCTGTGCACCGTCTTCAAAGGTGGCTTTATTGAGAGAAAATTTCTCCCGATTGAGATCGAATGCGCCGGTCAATTCCCATTTTTGTTGATCTGCTTTGATAGGTGTGCCGGTTTCGCCGTCTTTTTTTATTCGTCTTGGGGCTGCCGTTAATATGCCCTTATAAGAGATGCCACCTTGTGCGGCATTAGAGCTGGCAGTGATAAATTCACCATCGAGTATAGTATCGAAATCAAGCGTCTGCGGCTCGATTTTTGTCTTCACGCGCATTTTCCCTGCCGCAAATTTTCCTGTGCTGACTTTGAATTGAAACGGTTGATTTTCATGGTCTGCAGCCCCATTGAGTTTCCAAGGTCCCAGCAAAGACTGAGCAGAGATTATGGCGTTGATATTTTTGAGCTGGAGTGATTTTTCGGTTAGTTCATCAACAGCATAAATTGCGCCATCTTTAATCGAGATAGGGCCTAGTTTGATGGCAAAATCCTCGCTGAGTTTAGGGCTAAAACCATTCAGCTTCCAATTTGTTTTGCCTTGTTCGTTGAAGCGTGCGCTGATTTGAGGTTCATCTAATTCCATGTCGATGACGTGGAATTGACGTTGGACCAAGGGGATAAGTTCAAGACGCATTTTAATCCGCGCCGCACTCATAATCGGTTTGCCGTTTGTCTCTCCGACTTCGACATTTGTGAAGGTGAAGGTGGGAATCGGCAGGATTTTCGCCTCAGCATCGCCTTTAACACGCACGGGATGGCCAATCAGCGCACTTGCTTCACGTTCAAAGGTTTGTTTGTGGTCAGACCAGTCAATAAAAAAAGGAGCGACCAGCACAGCGACTAGCGCTGTGACGATTATACTTCCAATGATGATAAATAGCTGATTCAGCTTTTATTCCTCCACCCTTAGACCCTGACCCTCGATATTGTCGATAGCATAAAAATTAGCTCATGGCCTAGTATGAAAACTAGCAAATGGTTGTGACCTTAATATGGAGAGCATTGGATAATTAACAATAACGTTCCGCGCCCGCTTGTTGGGCCTGTGAATAGCGGTCACCATGAGCAAAGCCAGGGGGTAGAATCTGATCAATTTCTTCCATATCTGCGGTGGTCATCTTTAGGCTCGCGGCCAATGCGTTTTCTTCCAAATGTCCGGCTGAGCGAGTGCCTGGAATGGGGATGTGATGGTTCCCTTTTGCCAAGGTCCATGCGATGGCTAGTGTTGCTGGCGTTGTGCCGCGTTCACGGGCAAAAATTTTGAATTTTTCGATTGCTCGCACATTATAGCCAAAGTTTGGTTCGCTAAAACGTGGTGTGCCTTTTCTGAAATCACTCTCAGCGAACATTGAGGGGTCTGGCATTACATCGCTCAACATACCGCGCCCTAGTGGTGAAAACGGTACGAAGGCAACGCCTAGCTCCTTGCACGCTTGAATAAC
Organism: Hyphomicrobiales bacterium; assembly: GCA_039989895.1. Classification (NCBI taxonomy): domain Bacteria; kingdom Pseudomonadati; phylum Pseudomonadota; class Alphaproteobacteria; order Hyphomicrobiales; species Hyphomicrobiales bacterium. Next base: position 75,874 of record JBDXGY010000001.1, on the reverse strand, counting down.
CCCAAGTTCTGGCATGCGGGTCCATAAGGAATATTCACTTTGTACGGCGGAAACTGGATGGACCGCATTGGCACGGTGCAGGGAGGCTGGGGAGATTTCTGAAAAGCCTATCCCGCCTATTTTCCCTTCTTCTTTAAAGCTGACAAGTGTTTCCATCACTTCCTCGATAGGGCGTTCGGCTTCGCGTCTGTGGATGTAATAAAGGTCCACATGCTCAAGTCCTAAATGGGTGAGTGATTTTTCCAGTGCCTCACGCAAATGTTCAGGCGAATTGTTGAAACTGCGAATATTGGTTTTTGGGTCGCGGTAAATGCCTGCTTTTGTTGCGATGGTGAATTTACCCGGATTATCCTTGATAAAAGAGCCGATAGTTTTCTCGGAAACACCCGCGCCATAGACATTCGCGGTATCAAGAAATGTGATTCCCAGATCGAGTGCTTTTGTCAGTGTGTCGTGGCTTTCCTTCTCATCGGTCGCGCCATAAGCTCCGGCAAAACTCCAACAGCCAAGGCCAATTGCCGATACATGGGGGCCATTTTTGCCGAGTTTTCGCATTTGCATATTATTTTTCCTTATTTTCCTGTGTTTCTTTCATTGCGTAGTCAGTTGATTTTGGGCTGGTTATCTCAGTTTTTCCAATAGCGCCTGATTGGCTTCCATGATTTGAGTAAAGACGCGCTCAAAACCATCACTGCCGCCATAATAGGGGTCCGGCACAGCCGTATTGGTGCCGTGGGCGTGGTTTAAAAATAAATCAATGGTGGCTGTGTTATTGGCTGGGCAAATTTGGTTCACATTGATTATGTTGTCATAGTCCATACATAAGATCAGATCGAAATTAGTGAAGTCTGATAGGTGCATCGGGCGGGATTTTTGATTTGAGATGTCGATGTTGTTTTTTGCCGCAATGCGCACGGCGCGCGGATCTGGCGGATCGCCCTCGTGCCATGCGCCATTGCCCGCACTATCATAAGTAATTTGTCCTTGAAGTCCTGCCGTCGCAACGAGATGGGCGAATGTACCCTCAGCAAGAGGCGAGCGACAGATATTGCCCAAACAAACAAAAAGAACGGATGTCATCGACTGGCCTACTTTGGTGGTCTATATTTAAGTACAGTAAATCTGTTGCAGCAAACCATGAAGCATAACTCAATGGCAACACGATTGAGCGATGTAGAGCGCGAAAACGCTTTAGCATCATTGTTTGAATGGATATGCTTGCGGGTAAGGATTGAGTTGTAAAGTCGCAAATAAACACCCACTTTAGTGGTGTATTTTCTGATTGAGGAGCAAAGCTATGGCCAAGTCGATGAATGAGCCTCTAGAGGGTGAAGTGATCGCACCGGGTGTTAAAACGCCCGTTGATGAAGCCCGTGCTGCCAATGATGAAGAAAATGTGCGGCGCGATTTTTGGAAAACCTTTCGCAAGGCTTTGCGTTATATTCCCTTTTCCAGTGAGCTTGTCGCTGCTTATTATTGTGCGCTAGACAGCAAAACACCGTTTCATGTACGTGCAACGTTGCTTGCGGCCTTAGCCTATTTCGTCATGCCACTTGATGTGGTGCCCGATTTTATTTTCGGTCTCGGTTTTTCAGATGACATCACTGTTCTTGCCGCAACCTTGATGCGGTTGCGCAGTTATATAACCGACGAGCATCGCGATGAGGCTAAAAAAGCTCTCGATGATATTTAAGTGGCTTTTATTCGTAGCCGGAACATTCGGTCTCATCTCTTGTGCACAAGATAATGGCGTTAAGTTGGAACAAGACCAACTATCCCGGATGGTTGTGCGTGAGAAATCATTTGAGTGGATTGGGTATGGTTTTTCCGGTGATCTGACCTTGTCAAAAGATGGCTCTGCTATTCTTATCGTTCATGGAGTGGGTGAGGATGTGGGGCGCTGGGAACAAAATGGTTCTGCGCTTTGTGTCCAATTTAAACGTGCAATCCAAGGTGCAAAAAGATGCGCTGATATAGCGCGTTTGCCAGATGGCACTTATGAAGCACGCAAGCAAGACAGTACTGTGCGACTTGGTATTTTTTCAGGTAAGAGTGATGAATGAATTTTGTTGTGACCACATGCGTTTGGCTCTAGCCAAACGTCACCGCACATTCGTATAACTCTAGCGGCTTTCATAGATCAAACTGGCGCTTGATAAGCCCGTGATTGATAAGGATGAAGACACATGCGTGGATATTTTGCTGTTGGTGTAGAAGGGCTTTCTAAAACCGGTAATTTTGGCAATTTATTGCGAACCGCTCATGCTTTTGGTGCGAGCTTTTTCTTCACGGTGAATGCAGATACACGGGTGACACGATTTGGCGCAGATACATCGCGCACCAGCGAGAGTATTCCTCACTACCCTTGGGAGAGTTGTGATGACATGCAGCTACCCAAAGATTGCAAATTGGTGGGCATTGAACTGACCGATGACGCTATTCAATTACCAAGCTTTCGCCATCCCTCTCGCGCTGCTTATGTTTTAGGGCCAGAACGCGCTTCGCTTTCGCGGGCAATGACACAAAAATGCGACTATGTGATCAAAATTCCTACAAGCTTTTGCATCAATGTAGCGACGGCGGGCGCTATAGTTATGTATGACCGCATTGCAACCTATGGCAAATTTGCCGAGCGCCCCGTTAAAGCAGGAGGGCCGACGGAGGAAGTGCCAGAACATATCCATGGATTGCCACGTTTTAGATCAGGTAAAATGATTCATTCTGATGAAGTGTAATTGGCTGGCGAAGTGATTAGTCAATATCAACTTTGCAGTCTTCAGATAGTTGTTTGCGTAACCGAGTGAAGGCTAGGCGAATGCGTGATTTTACGGTGCCAAGCGGCACGTCTAGCTCTTTTGCAATCCGGCTGTGCGGCTGACCTTCAAAAAAAGAAAGGCGTATCAATTGCATTTGTTCTTTTGGTAGCGTTGAGATAGCCGTGCGTATGCGCTGATCGCGTTCTCTCGCATCAATGCCATCAGTATCTATTTCTTCAATCGTCGGAAACATGGTTGGATCTTGTGCATCCAACTTGTTCGACTTATCGCGTCTGATGAGGTCAATGCGCCTGTTTCGGGCAATTCGGAAAAGCCAAGTGCCGAGCGATGATTTTTCCGGGTCATACGTATGTGCTTTTTGCCACAAAGTGACCATCACGTCTTGAGTCACTTCCTCTGCCGATGCAGGAGAGCAATTGCCACGCATGAGAAATGCCTTGATACGTGGTGCATAAAAAGAGAACACGCTAGTGAAAGCTGCGCGGTCACGCTTTTTCGCAATAAGATTCATTCGCCTAGCCATTTGGCTAGCGAGCTCATCTGATTTTTGCTTTGCTGTGTATGTCATTTGACAGACGCCTATTACACTTTATCTTGCAACATAATACACTTTTAAGTTGTTATATTCAATTAAGGGTTGTGCTTCTTTTGTCAATTTATGGCAATTTTTGTTTAGTTTCTCATCAAGCTTTGTTGTTTCATCCCAATGATGCCTTATTTCTGTTGCATCGTGATAATATCAGATACGAAAATGTTTTTCGTCTAATCCAAGAATGATATAGTGCTTAACGTTTGTAGTGACTGGTTTATTCATATTTTAGTAATGACGATAAGCTATTGTTAAACGTAAGTTCCATTAGCAGTGTGTCATGGAAAATTAGATATTCGATATTCACGTATTTGAGTGGTTTGCATTAACTGCTTGAACTTATAATGAAATTCAGATCAAAGATGAGGAATAAAATGCGGTTTTTAGTTGTTTCGGTTTCTGCAGCTCTACTGGCTCTAACAACATTTGGTACAGCCAATGCGCAAACGCCAAAGCTTGTTGAGGCATTTAAGGATTGGGCTGCTTATTCAGTTGATGGAGCGAACGGCAAGGTATGTTATGTGGCGTCTCAGCCCAAAGACCAACAGCCTACAGGTGTTAATCGCGATCCAGTGTTCTTTATGGTTTCCCATTGGAAAAATCGTAATGTAAAAAATGAAGCGAGCGTTATTATCGGTTATCCTTTTGCTTTAGACTCTAAAGTATCAACGCAAATTGATGGTAATTCATTTTCGATGTTTACAAAAGGCGATGGCGCTTGGATGGAAAACACCAATCAGGAAGCAGAGCTTGTTGCAGCAATGAAAGCTGGCAGCAAGATGGTTGTGAAAGGTACATCGCGTCGTGGAACAAACACAACAGACACCTATTCACTTAGCGGTATTTCAGCTGCATTGAATAAGATTGCATCTGTTTGCGGTTAAAACTAGAAATGTCAGAATGATTTTTAAAAGGCCGTGCTTTGAGTGCGGCCTTTTTCTTTGCGTGAGAGACGGAGCGCTGATATAACGCTTTTTTCTAGCCACGCGAGAACCGCCATGTCTGCGACACTTAATCTTGTCGATATGCCATCCAATGCACGTCCTAAAGCATCGGATCATTCAAAAATAGCCGTTATTGGTATGACGCGCGATGCTTTGAAACAGGCTTTTGGCGGCATTGGGGTTTCTGAAAAACAACAAAAGATGCGGGCAAGTCAGCTTTGGCATTGGCTTTATATTCGCGGTGCTAAAACTTTTGACGAGATGACAAATATCTCCAAAGATTTGCGCCTTCAAATGGCGGATGCTTTTACTATTGATCGACCTGAAATTATCTCTGAACAGATATCTACAGATGGAACACGAAAGTGGCTGCTGCGCTTTCCGTCTCTTGGCGCTGGTGCGCCGGTAGAGATTGAAACCGTCTATATTCCTGAGGAAGGGCGCGGGACTTTATGTGTTTCCTCTCAGGTTGGTTGCACATTGGCCTGTACGTTTTGTCATACAGGCACACAAAAGATGGTGCGCAATTTAACGGCTGGCGAGATCATTGCGCAGGTCTTGGTTGCGCGTGAGAGCTTGGGTGATTTTCCTGAGATGAATACGCCACAAGGCGCGATTGTGCCGGGTGAGGGGCGCTCGGTCAGCAATGTCGTGATGATGGGCATGGGCGAGCCGCTTTATAATTATGACAATGTGCGCGATGCGATGTTGATTATGGCTGATGGCGATGGTCTCAGCCTTTCCAAACGGCGGATCACGCTTTCTACCTCTGGTGTCGTACCTGAGATTGTGCGCATTGGCGAAGAGACCGGTGTGGCGCTCGCAATCTCGCTTCATGCGGTGCGCGATGAATTGCGCGATGTCTTGGTGCCGATTAATAAAAAATATCCTATCGCTGAATTGCTTGAGGCTTGTCGCAATTATCCCGGCCTTAATAATGCACGTCGTATTACCTTTGAATATGTGATGTTAAAGGGTGTGAATGATAGCTTGGAAGATGCCAAAGCCTTGGTGAAAATGCTCAAAGGCATTCCGGCAAAAATCAATCTTATTCCATTTAATCCTTGGCCGGGGTCTGACTATGAATGTTCTGATTGGGAGCAGATTGAAACTTTTGCCGATGTTGTCAATCATGGCGGCTATGCCTCGCCCATTCGCACACCGCGCGGCAGTGATATTCTGGCGGCCTGTGGCCAGTTGAAAAGCGAGAGCGAACGCATGGCGATCCGCGAGCGGCTGGCGCTTGAGGCGATGGTTGGTACTGAAGATTAAGCGTTTTGCCTGATGAAATCAAAATGGGACTGCACCAATGACAAATCTTGCAAAACCTGATTGGACGACCATTGCACCGCCTGTTGATGACGGTGCAGCTGACCATCTGGTTGGCATGCCATTGCCAAATGTTAAACTCGCTACAACAGATGATACATATGTTTCATTGGCTAGCTTGCGTGGCATTTTGGTTCTTTATATTTATCCCATGACGGGTAGTCCTGATAAGGCGTTGCCTGATAACTGGGATGCAATTCCCGGTGCGCGCGGTTGTACACCGCAGTCTTGTTCCTTTAGAGATCACTTTGAGGAATTGAAGACTCATGGTGTTGCGCATTTATTTGGGCTTTCAACACAGGATACAAAATATCAAAAAGAGGCGGCAGCGCGGCTGCATCTTCCTTTTGCGCTTTTGTCTGATGAAGCTTTGACTTTTGCAAAGGCGCTCAAGCTGCCAACTTTTGAAGTAGATGATATGACACTTCTTAAACGTATGAGCATGATTGTGCGCGATGGTGTGATTGTAAAAACATTCTATCCGATTTTCCCGCCTGATCAGGATGCGGAGCAGATCATTCAACATTTGTTAGACGCTTAAAAATGGTTTTATTTTTCCGAGTTTTGACCCGACTTTTTATTTTAGCCTTTGCCTATTGTTTTGCGACTATGGCTGCGATGGCAGCTCTTGTCGTGAGCATAATTGGGTGGCGGGCTAATTTTGGGGGGCTTGACGGTGGCTCGCCAGAAGAAGAAGTGATTACGCTTTTATTCTCAGGTGCTTTTGGCCTTATCGCTTTTTTCCACATTGGATGGACCGCCTTCACCCCTGCTGTCGTTGCGGGTCTGATTACAGAGGCTTTTTCTTGGCGCTCTATCTTTGTGCATGTGGCAGCTGGTGGCGTGATAGGGCTTTTTCTCTTAAATGAGAGTGGTGTTTATGTCGATGAAACCCCGCCACAGCAAGATCTTGTAATTACTCTCGCTGCTGGGTTTGTTGCTGGTCTTGTTTACTGGTTGATTGCTGGTCGTAATGCTGGTGGTTGGCGTACGCAAACCAAGGCATCAATTTAGGGAATCTTGGAGAGAGTAAATTTATCGCTTTTGAAGCGACTTATCTTCACTTTATACCAGTGTTTAGCTTGCCTATTCATCCATGATGGATAAAGTGCGCGAAAATCATCAAGCCCCTTTTTAGGAATTTTAAAAATGGCCACGTTCAAAAAATCCGATATCAATAAAGTTGTTCTTGCTTATTCAGGTGGGTTGGATACCTCGATCATTTTGAAATGGTTGCAGCAGGAATATGAATGCGAAGTGGTGACCTTCACGGCGGACCTTGGCCAAGGTGAAGAGCTGGAGCCAGCACGCAAAAAAGCTGAGATGCTGGGGATCAAAGAAATCTATGTCGAAGATTTGCGCGAAGAGTTTGTGCGCGATTATGTTTTTCCAATGTTTCGTGCCAATGCGCTTTATGAAGGTGTCTACCTCTTGGGTACATCTATTGCGCGCCCGCTGATATCAAAACGTCAAATCGAGATTGCAGCTGAAACAGGGGGCGATGCTGTGTGTCATGGTGCAACCGGCAAAGGCAATGATCAGGTGCGCTTTGAGCTTGGTTATTATGCGCTCAATCCTGATATCAAGGTGATTGCTCCATGGCGCGAATGGGATTTGTTGAGCCGTACCAAACTGATAGATTTTGCGGAAAAAAATCAAATTCCAATTGCTAAAGACAAACGCGGCGAAGCGCCGTTTTCTGTTGATGCTAATCTATTACATACCTCATCAGAAGGTAAGGTTCTGGAAGATCCATCTGTTGAAGCGCCTGAATTTGTTTATTCGCGCACAATTGCGCCGGAAGATGCTCCCGATAAAGCGACCATCATTGAGGTTGGTTTTGAAAAGGGTGATGCCGTTTCAATCAATGGTGAGGCGATGAGCCCTGCAACAATTCTGACCGCGCTCAATAAATATGGCCATGACAATGGTATCGGGCGGCTTGATCTGGTTGAAAACCGTTATGTGGGAATGAAATCGCGCGGTGTTTACGAGACGCCGGGCGGTACAATTTTGCTGACAGCGCACAGAGGCATTGAATCACTGACGCTTGATAGTGGTGCAGCCCACCTTAAAGATGAAATCATGCCGCGTTATGCTGAGCTTCTTTATAATGGCTTCTGGTTCTCGCCAGAGCGTGAAATGCTGCAAGCCTTGATCGACAAAAGTCAGGAGATGGTGACCGGCACGGTGACATTGAAGCTTTATAAGGGCAATGTGACGCTTGTTGCTCGTTCATCACCTTATTCTCTCTACAGCGAAGAGCTTGTGACCTTTGAAGAAGGTGCGGTTGATTATGATCACAATGATGCGGCTGGCTTCATCAAACTCAATGCGCTTCGCCTTCGCACCTTGCGCCAGCGCTTAAAACAAAACGCAGGTTGAATAAAGTTCCCTAGCTACAATCTTTTACATCGAATTGGCATTGTGAACGATTGTTTAGCCCTTATGGGACTTGAGCTGCAGGCATGGATGAAGCGCGTTTAGCCTGAGTAAAGCTCACTCTTCACGCCGAGATAACTATCCCATGCAAACCAATAGGCAACGTGCCCAGAGACGCGGGCGAACTTTTTACCATTAGGGCCAATTAGAAAATCTTCGGTGACTTTCCAATCACCATCATTGCTTTTTAAATCGCTGCTTGATGCGCCATTTTCAAACGACACATCCCCTCGCTCATAAGCGCGGACAGTGCGCGTGTCGGCATTGCCGATGAGTACAACATTGGTTGCGCCGATTGTATCGTTGATGACTTTTCTTTTACGGAAAGCCTCCACTGGCCACGCTTTGGCCGCACCAAATTCGCGGATGCCAAAGATAAAATCCTTGCGTTGTAACTGGCTTTCATCGCGCACAATGGTGGGGAACATCAAATCAGGACTTGAAAAATACTCATTATAAACAACGCCTGATCCATAATTCCGCTTGTGGCCGGTTTTTAAAGACAGCACTTTTGTGTCGGGATGTTCTTTGTTCCATTCTTCCCATGATGTGATTGTGACGGGCCGGATTTTTAGCTTGACGTTCTTGTCAACAAGTTTGCCAGCGACAGGTTCGCCAGTGAATTGGTTCCATAAGGTTTTGGTTGTTCGGTCAAACATGAGTTTGTTAGAGCGATATAAAAAACCAGATGAGCCAAAGACGAGCGGCTTTTTGAATTGATCTGTTTGTGTCTCAAATAAAATGCCAGCGCCGCATAGGGTGCAATAAGCAAGCGCTACGGGTACACCGCCGATGACGTCGTTGAACATTTCATGCCAACCCATAATGCGTAACGGATAGGCGCGCGCATCGCCGTTGATCTCAACACCGAAGACAAGGTCGCTTGGAATAAGATATTTGGCCTTTGACGCTTTGATCAGCTTTGGATTGTCTAATGAGGGAATGCCGTCCACTTTAACGCCGCCCCATGTGATTTCTTCAAGCCGTATTTTCATTTGATCGCGCGATGTATATTTGAGGTCAAAGAACTGCTCAAAATTTTCATCGATCGCATTGAGGAAGCGTAATTTTAATTTGCGGTAGGTCGCATGAGGGACAACTTCGGGATGAGCCTCCTGCCACAGCATGGCATCACGCCATGTATCAATCTTTGTGCCCGTTAATTTTTGCAAAGCTTCAGCCATTGGTCTGAACTCACCACCAAGCCGCATGAACATCACAAGGGTTGGCGCAATATCGAGATTTCCGCGCGCTACGAGTTTGTCGAGGGCATCTTGTCGTTCGTCGCCACCACCCAAAAGAGTGAGCATTGAAAGATCTTCAATGCTTATGCCATCAATCGCATCTGAGGCTGTGCTTTCGTTCGCTTGGAGCGTTTGAGCAAGGGATGGGGATGAAACGCCTGTCAGTGCTGTTGTAAAAAATGCAGCTGTCGTGATGGTCCAGGCCAGTTTTTTAAGCCCCATTCTTCTAAGCATGGCGTTCATTGATACCTCCAAAATATTTTGCGCAGTTTATTGCATATGCGCAGGGAATAAAGAGGCTTCACGGCCATTTGTTCTAAGTTGAAGTGGGCAGAAATGAAAAAGAGCCCGTCACCGGGCTCAATTAAATATTATATTTAGATATGTTTTATGCAGCAGCTTCAGCAAGCTTACGTTCAAGCTGACGCTTGATGAGCTTTGCACGATCTGAAAGTTCTGCTTCTTTGGCTTTCAGCAAGAAGGCATCAAGACCGCCACGGTGCTCAACTGTGCGAAGAGCGCTCGCGCTTATTTTCAAAAATACTTTTTGTTCCAGCGCTTCGCTCATCAATGTTACATTGTTGAGGTTTGGCAGAAAACGGCGACGCGTTCTATTTTTAGCGTGGCTTACGTTATTGCCTGACATAACGGCTTTTCCAGTGAGTTCGCAACGGCGAGCCATGAGGGTAATCCTTTTTTACAAGGCCGAAGCCTTAAACTGTTTTGTATTCGTGCATTAAACCAAGAGGTTTCGCCCACTTGAGCGTTGTCTCACGACGACAATGTCGGAAAATTTGCCCGTTTCTACGGATATTAGTTCATTTCGTCAAGTCACGAGGGGCATAATAACACGATCAACATGCAAAATTTTACTACCTAAATGTTTGTTGCCATTATATAGTGCAACTGATTTGTCGAAGCGCCGCGTTTTAGGTGTTAATGTATGTAACATCATCATTGTATTTTGTCTGATGAAATGACTCTTTAACTGTATATTAGATACCGGAGGGATGAGTTCCTTGTTATCAGTAAAAATCAAGCCAAGGCAAAGTTTGAAGGCGGCTTTGATTGCGGCCTGCAGTCTGTGCTTTGTATCGACTACTGATTTGGCTGCTGCAGAAAAGGCCAACGTATATATCAAATACACCATGGCAATTGCGGCTGTCCCCATCGGCGTTCTAAAATTGAGATCACAATTCGATGGGAATCGTTTTAATATTGATGCCAGTGGTCGTACTGCTGGGGTAAGCCGTCTTGTGTCAGATGGTAAAGGATCCTTTTCAACATCTGGGCATTTGCGTCGCGGTAAAGTTATCCCGTCCAATTTCAATATGGACACCATTGAAGAAAACCTGATTACCAAGGTACGCATGAAGATGGCGTCAGGTTCCATTAAAAAGCTGTTTGCCGCGCCGCCTTTATCTAAGAAGCCGGACCGCATTCCAGTAAAAAGCCAACATTGGCGTAATATTCTTGATCCTTTGTCTGCTTTCATGGTGCCGCTTGGTCAAGATGGCCGAATTGAGCCGAAAGCTGCCTGTAATCGTACTATACCGGTTTTTGATGGTTGGCAGCGTTTTGATGTTAAGCTTAGATATAAAGAAATGCGACAAGTGAGCCTTGGCGGAGGTAATGGTTACAAAGGGCCTGTGGTTATCTGCAAAGCATTCTACCTCCCAATAGCGGGGCATAGGCCAAACCGATCGACCACAGTTTATCTAAAAAACAAATCGAAGATGGAGCTTTGGCTTGCGCCAATCTCAGGTCTACCGGTTCTTGTTCCTGTTAATATCAAGGTTGGAACCAAATTTGGTACGCTGACGCTTGGTGTCAGTGAATTTGATTTAACGCTTGGCGGTAAGGTTGCCTCGAAATCAAATTAAATATCGATTATTCTTTGTATTTCTTGATCTTATGCTTTGGCGCCTGTGAGTGTTGATGTCTGTTCCACAACGTGTTTCAATGTGAGCCAGATATTTGACATCATGTTAATACTTGCAGCATTAACACTATGAATTGCCTACAAAAATTAGTGCTGAACTCAGTATTTAATACACGATCTTGTGGGAACAAATGCTGAATACTCCCAGTTCTCCTGATTCGGACAGCCTTTGTTCTCTTTCTCTCTCTATTCGTTAAGAAACAGCCTTGCTTGGTTCAAGCCACGCTCATAATTTGTTTATACTTTTAAGTCTGGCTGTTGATGCGTGCGTGGGTTGAGAGTTACAGGATAAAATAAGGCCGAGTTAACCTTTTCGTTCGCCATGCAAGCTGTGTAGGACATCGCAATAGTTATTGTTCTTTTGTCAGGTACTATATGTGCTCAATTCCTAAATGAACAAAACGAATACATCGTTTATTCTCCTGATTCGAACAGGCTTTGTTCCCCTCTCGATCCAATTCTTAACAAGAGAGTCAGGTGTGGCAGCCATGTTGTAATGTTTCATTAAGCGCTTTGACTCTTTGTGAAACACCGAGGTCACAGGCTGTTAACCAATGGTTCCAAAAAAGCCTTATATTTGAATCGGTTAGATTCAATATGTGGTTGGATAATGGCGTTGATTTTCCATATTTAGCGTAGAACAAAGAGAAAACATTTTTGAATCACTGATTCGGACGCCCTTTGTTCCTGCCATGTTCCTAAGATTAATAAATAACCTTTTGACCAAGACAAAAAGATCAGGTGCGCTATAGGTTAAGCTGGGTTATGACGGTATGTGACTTATTATGAGACACGGGGTCGTATTAGAACCTCATTGAACCTTAATCCCCATCGAACTGTGAACCATGACGATCAATGTAGTGACAGGTGCTTTTGAAGCTGTGAAGGTTGCATCCACGCGCGGTGTGACAGCTGTATTGGGACCAACCAATACAGGAAAGACCCATCTGGCGATTGAGCGGATGGTCAAGCACCCAACCGGTATGATGGGTCTACCGCTACGGCTTTTGGCGCGTGAGGTCTATTCTAAGGTTGTTGCTAAGGTGGGCGAACATAATGTCGCACTGATTACCGGCGAAGAGAAAATAACACCAGCCAAGCCGCGCTTTTGGATTTGTACTGTTGAGGCGATGCCGCTTGATATTGCGGTTAATTTTGTCGCTATTGATGAGGTTCAACTCGCCCATTCTTTTGAGCGGGGACATATTTTCACTGACCGCATTTTAAACATGCGTGGCACCCATGAAACCCTACTGCTTGGCGCAGCCACGGCTAGGCCTATTTTAGAAGATTTGATGCCAGGGCTGAATGTGAGTGTGCGTCCGCGCCTCTCTGATCTCATCTATGCTGGGCCAAAGAAAATCTCCCGTTTGCCGCGCCGTTCTGCGGTTGTCGCCTTTTCTTCTCAAGATGTTTATGGGATCGCGGAGCTTATTCGACGCCAAAGTGGTGGGGCGGCTGTGGTGCTTGGGTCTCTTAGCCCACGTACACGCAATGCGCAGGTCGAGCTTTTCCAAAATGGTGATGTAGATTATCTGGTGGCAACGGATGCGATTGGCATGGGGTTGAATCTTGATGTGGATCATGTGGCGCTTTCAGCGATACGCAAATTTGATGGTTTTCAGTTTCGTGACCTAACGCCAGCAGAGCTTGGTCAGATTGTCGGGCGGGCAGGGCGCTATACTCGCGATGGAACCTTTGGTGTGACCTCGCGGGTTGAAGGTTTTGATGTTGGCCTTGTGGAACAATTGGAATCCCATGTATTTGAGCCGCTGAAAGTATTTCAGTGGCGCACGGGCAAGCTTGATTTTTCTTCCCTCAAGGATTTACGCGACAGTCTGGACGCTGCCCCAAAATCAGCGATGCTCGTCAAAAGCCCAGTTGGTGATGATATAGTCACGCTTGAAGCAGCTATGCGTGATGCTGATGTGCGGGATATGACAACCACAAGCGAGGATGTGGCCAAGCTTTGGGATGTTTGCTCGATGCCCGATTATCGCAAAATATCACCAGCAGAACATGCTGATCTGGTATTAACCGTTTATGGGCACTTGCAAAAAGAGGGTTGGGTGCGCGAAGAATGGTTGGCGAGCCAAATTGCACGTGCAGATAGGGTAGATGGCGATATAGATACATTGTCGAATCGGATAGCGCATATCCGTACATGGACATATATTGCTAACAGAAGTGATTGGTTGGAGAATGCTATTGCTTGGCGAGAAGAGGCGCGTGATGTAGAAGATCGGTTATCAGATGCTTTACATGAGTGTTTGACTAAGCGGTTTGTTGATAGACGTACGAGCGTTTTAATGAAGAAATTGAAAGAAAGCACTATGCTTGAGGCGGAAGTTACCCATGATGGCGATGTTATCGTTGAAGGGGAAAATATTGGAACGTTGGAAGGACTGCGGTTTTCAGCTGACACGAATGGTACATCTGGGAGCGAGGCAAAAACGGTTCGTGCTGCGGCTCAAAAAGCTTTGGCGAGTGAAATTGAAAAACGCTCACAGCGCATAGACAAAGCCCCAAATGAAGCCTTTTTAATTTCATCAGATGGGTCTATTCGCTGGCTTGGTGCGGTTATTGCCCGCATCACTGCGAGTGATGATATTTTAGCGCCTAACTTTATCGTGCTTGCCGATGAGCAATTAACGGGGCCTGCGGCAGAGCGGGTCGATACCAGATTGCGCTTGTGGCTTGATGCCCATATCGCCACTGTGTTGCAGCCGCTTGTTGATCTTCGAAAATCGGAAGATTTTGAAGGCTTGGCGCGTGGTATCGCGTTTCAGCTTGTTGAGGCTTTTGGGGTGCTGGATCGTCGTGATGTTGCTGAGGATATTAAAAACCTTGATCAAGCCGCACGTGGTTCGCTCAGACAATTCGGAGTCCGTTTTGGGGCTTATCACATTTTTATTCCGCTTCTTTTGAAGCCTGCGCCCGCTACTCTTGTCGCTCTTTTATGGGGGCTGAAGGAAGATAAGCTAGATAATAAAGGTATTAGCGAGGTGCCCGCACTTTCGGCTGCAGGGCGCACCTCATTTGCCATTGATCCTGAAGTGCCAGAGGCTCTCTATCGTGTGGCAGGGTTTAAAGTGGCTGGTAACCGTGCGGTTAGAGTGGATATTTTAGAACGCCTTGCGGACATCATTCGCCCACTTCTTAACTGGAAACCGAGTACAAATGAAACAGAGCCGCCAGAGGGCGCCTTGCGTGAGTTTGGATTTACAGTGACGGTGGATATGACATCATTGCTTGGATGCGCAGGTGAGGATTTTACTTCAGTTCTTAAATCGCTCGGTTATCGTTTTGAAAAACGCAAAGTGGTTGAGAAGAAAAAAGAAACAGCAAGTGAAAGCGGTGATGCGCCAATAGACAATGGTGTGTTGGCAGCTGACATTGCATCGCCCTCAGAAAAAGACGCGACCACAGAAAAAACTGCCCCAGAAACAGAACAATCGAGTGATGCATCCACTGAAGCAGCAACTACTGCTGAAGAGCCAGCCGCCACTGAAGTGGCCTCTGTGGCTGAATCTGAGAGTGAGGCTGAGGAAGCGCCTACCGAGGCAAATGAGCCAGTGTTTATTGAAATCTGGCGTCCGGCACCGGCAAATCGTGACACTAATAAGCGCACACACAAGGCGCATAATAAGGACGCACAAGGTCATAAAGGTCAGCGTGGTAAAAATGCTAAGCCATCGCGTAAGGGTGGCGATAAACATTCGCAAAAAAATAATAAGAGTGAAAACAAGCCACGCAAAGAAAAGCCGATGGATCCAGATTCACCCTTTGCAAAACTAGCGGCCTTGAAGGCGGGGTTAGCCAAGAAATAATTGGTGTCATGGATCATCACGCAACACCAAAGCTGAGAATAGATAAATGGCTTTGGTATGCGCGTGTCTTAAAATCGCGCTCACTGGCCTCAAAAGTTGTTCAAGCAGGCCATATACGGGTGAATAGCGACAAAGTATCTTCTGCTAGCTATGGTCTTAAAGTGGATGATGTTTTGACGATTGCTATCCACGAACGCATTCGCATCTTGAAAGTTGCAGCACTTGGCACGCGACGTGGTCCAGCACCCGAGGCGGCGCTTTTATATGAAGATTTGACACCACCAGAAGATCAGGAGAGCGCAGAAGCGCGTATGCAGCGCACACCATCACCAGAGCGTCGTCCGGACAAGCGAGAAAGACGAAAGATTGACGAATTCAAAGATGGGTTCCGTTGAAGGGTCTGTTTTCTGGCATTTTAGAAAGAAATACTCTTTTAAATCCATCGTGCGCAGTACACTTGCCTTGAGTTTTTTTCAAAAAAGCGATAGATGCGCGGTGACGATTATATGTTTCATCAAATTTGATGGGTGTCAGGCTTGTTTTGGTTTCAAGCAGGGCCAGAATTCAGGAGAATACCTTGACCTATATTGTGACGGACAATTGTATCAAATGTAAATATACCGATTGCGTTGAGGTGTGCCCGGTTGATTGTTTTTACGAAGGTGAAAACATGTTGGTTATTCATCCAGATGAATGCATTGATTGCGGCGTATGTGAACCTGAATGTCCGGCAGAAGCAATTAAGCCCGATACTGAACCGGGTCTTGAAAATTGGCTGAAAATTAATACCGACTATGCTGAAAAATGGCCGAATATTGCTGAGAAAAAAGATCCTTTGCCTGAAGCAGAAGAGTTTGATGGCAAGACCGGTAAGCTGGAAGCGTATTTCTCAGCAAAGCCCGGTGAAGGTGATTAAGTTTAACCTTAGTTAATGCTTCATGAATTAATTAGGGTGCTTTAACCCTATCTACACAACCTTAGGCTGCAAGGCAATCAAGCGTTGTTTTTTAAGCGTTTTTGTGTTATAAGTAATTTCTAATGCAGTCTAATCGTCCTATTTATTCCTCATTTAAGGAAAACAAAATCTCTTAATTTGTTAAGATTTTGAATAGCTCCAACTTCAATGAAGATGGGGCTAATTGGGTGCCTATACTGTGGCGGAGTTGTAATTGAGTAAGGCGTCTTTGGGCGTTATTAGCGGGATTTAATTGAAGCCCGTTAAGAGCAAGCCGAAAAGTGTCGCTTCAGTTCAAATATCATACCCTTAGGGGTGTGTAGGGTATGAGAAAAGGGAACTCCTTGATCTTGTGCTTTTTATTTGAAACGCTGATAAACAAATTAGGAGTAAGATACCGAATGACCACGACTAAAAAAATAACACAGCGTCAAGGTTTTAAAACAGGTGAGTTTATTGTTTATCCCTCACATGGAGTAGGTAAAGTTATTGATATCGAGGAACAAGAGGTGGCGGGACTTACGCTAGAGCTTTTTGTTATCGAATTTGAACAAGATAAAATGCTATTACGGGTTCCAACGGCTAAAGTTGAATCAGTGGGCATGCGTAAAATTTCTGAAGACGCAGTTATGGCGAAAGCAATGAAGACGCTTCAAGGCCGTGCGCGGGTTAAGCGTACGATGTGGAGCCGCCGTGCGCAGGAATATGAAGCGAAAATCAATTCCGGCAACATTGGTTCTGTTGCTGAGGTTGTGCGTGATCTTTTCCGCGCTGAAGATCAGCCAGAACAATCATATTCCGAACGCCAACTTTATGAGCAAGCGCTTGATCGTTTGGCTCGTGAAATTTCAGCCGTTGAAAAGCTTTCATTGACTGAAAGTATTCAAAAAATAAAAGAAAACCTTGATAAAGGTCCACGGCGTGGTGCTAAAGCTGCTGAGGAAGCAGCTACAGAGGCCGCCTCGAGCACGGATGCAGACGGCAAACAGGAAGCTGCTGCATAATTTCTGTGATTTTGAATGTATTTATAACCGGTCTGGGTAACCCAGATCGGTTTTTTGTTGCTCGTTTTCTACGGATTGATCCGTTTGAGAGTTGGTTATGATCTAACACTGCTTGGTTTGCGTAATTATATAAACCCAGTAAGTAGGAGATCGAGATGAGCGCGTTTGGTGAACCTCCCGTGAAATTTATGAAGGCTGTTAAGCAAGCCCGTTATCTTTCTCGTGAAGAAGAACAAGATCTTGCTATTCGTTGGAAAGAGCACAACGATCAAGAGGCTATGCACCAAATAGCCCAAGCCCATATGCGGCTGGTTGTTTCCATGGCTGCCAAAATGCGCAACTACGGACTTCCTATGAACGATCTTGTTCAAGAGGGGCATGTTGGACTTTTGGAAGCGGCGTCCCGTTTCGAACCTGCTCGTGAGATTAGGTTTTCAACCTATGCCACATGGTGGATTAGGGCATCTATGCAGGACTATGTCTTGCGCAATTGGTCGATTGTCCGCGGTGGAACAAGCTCAGCTCAAAAAGCATTATTCTTTAACTTACGTCGTTTGCGTGCCCGCCTTGGGCAAGGAGAAAACGGCTTGTCCGGTTATTGTCTGCATCAAGAGATTGCAACTGCGATTGGTGTTTCCACCAAAGATGTGGCTGCGATGGACTCACGCCTTTCAGGGACGGACCAGTCGTTGAATGTGCCGGTGAGCGACGATGAGGGATCGGATACGCAAAGGCAGGATTTATTAGCCTCAGATTTGCCACTTCCTGATGAGATTGCCCGCAATCACATAGACGGTCAACGCCGTACTGATTGGTTGAAATGCGCTCTTTCAGTCCTGTCTGAGCGTGAACTAGGCATTATTCAAAATAGACGTTTGAGTGAAGATGGTGAAACTCTGGAATCGCTTGGCAATGCTCTGGGAATTTCAAAAGAACGCGTTAGGCAGATTGAAAACCGCGCGATGAAAAAAATGAAAGAGGCTTTGTTGAATGAAAACGCGGATGTTTCTTTCTTTGTGAACTAGTGGCTAGTCGCCCTTAAACAGTCCGCCATCTCAATTCATCACCCTTAATTATCCTGAAATATCATCGGTTATTGTTTTCACAAGAGTGCCAGGTGGAATAGCCTGACCCGGCTTTAATCCATTTAAAGCGGTGAAAGCCTGATCCGGATTTGCCACCAATCCTCGCATGCTTCTTGATAAGGTGAAGCTGGTATCACCACGCTTTGTTTTAACGATGCGGATACGCAGCGGTGACAGATTACTTGCTTCTTGCGCGCTTAAACTGCGAAAGCTTGTGACAGTAGAGCTGACGGCACGGTCAAATTTCAGGCTAGGCTTTTTGGTTGCAAAAATCATCCTGTATGTTGAGTTTTGAGAGCGAATGACGGTAATTTTGAAACTCCATTCACCAACTGCCGCCGTTGCTGAAGCTGCTGGCGCGCCATTGATTGTGAAGCTTTTAATAGATTGAGGGTTAAGTCCGACAAGCCAGCCTGCTTGCATATAATCGGATAATGTCAGATTACCGGGTATTTGAACGCCGTCAAAGCGTATGGAGTCACCGTTCTCTGCTCTCGCCAAAACCGCTTCTCTCCTATTGTCTATAATATAGCCAGCAGGTACGGAAAATGTGAACCTCAATTGTGGATGGAAAAAAGAGCGGTCACGAACGAAACCTTCAGAAGGGTCATCGCCAAAAACAGTATTGTTGAGTGCATTTAAATATGTATTGCGATCTCTTTTGCCAAAACCAGGGGCGCCGAATTGTCGGGCGGAAATGCGCGCTTGTTGAATACGCCGCGGTGTTGACGGGTGAGAAGATAAGAAGTCTGGAGCTGCTGTCTTGTTTGTAATAGTCGCTGTCGTGCGATAATTTTGATATTGCGCCATGGTCTCAAGGAATCTTGCAGCAGCATAAGGGTCATAGCCCGCACGGCCTGCATTGCGCACGCCTATAACATCAGCATCGAGTTCTTGCGATTGTGTAAAGGCTGCAAGGCTTAATTGGCCGCGCTGTTGAATGGATTCCAGTGTTGATGAATCGCTAATAACACCTTCTACAGCTTTTGAAATGAGTTCCGCTTTGCGTGCCTGTTTGAGGCGCGCTTGGCCATGTTTGCTTGTGACATGAGCCATCTCATGGGCCAAGACGGCGCCAACTTCTGATGCATCATTTGCGAGCGTGAGAAGCCCGCGGGTCACATATAAAAACCCACCCGGCAAGGCGAAAGCATTCACCGCTGGGGAGTTTAGAATTGTGATCTGGAAGTCTTGCGAAGGTATCTCAGATTTAGCCACAAGTTTTGATACAATGCGCGCAATTTGATTTTCTACGCTTTGATTGGAGTAGACTCCCCCGAAGGTCTCAATAATCCTTTTATCTTCCTCGCGGGCTGCGTTTATCAAAGCTGTGTTGACCCGCCGTTGAGGTTTTGGTGGGATTTTTTTAGTTTCAATAACATTGCCGTTAACTGTCGCTAGCACCGGTTTGTTACTATCAGCACCGCCGCGTACAAGGCCTAGTTCTGCACAACCAGCAATGATGAGTGCGATCAAACATAGTGCGAGCGTTCGGATGGATGAAAATCCATCACGATCTTTGATTGTCTTGCTATAAAATTGATTTATCACTCGTGCAGCATCTCTATTTGTAATGGGTGATCGATTCGCATACTGGGCCCATTGTATATATCTATAAAACCACGCAATTTCAGCCGCTTCCCCATAAGATTAGAAACTGATTTAAAGTGTTTTTGGAGTGATCCTTTGCTATCTCCAGAAATCACAGCTGTAAAATCACTTTTCCATTCATCTCCGAAATTCAAAAATATATTATTCTTTGAACTATGTGTTTTTAATACGACGCCTTCAATAATCGCAAAATCTCCCTCCAACTGCCATAAAACTTTATTGTGTGATGCATAAAGAGGTGCAAGTGGGTGCGTATTCTTGTGTGATGTATTTTGCTTCTCGTGTTGTTGTAACGCTTGTTTGAGATCATCACTATCACAATAGTCCTTACGGGGCTTTTTTTGTGGCTCAGGCATGAAGAGACCTTTGCCCGATTTTATGATGTACGACTGGGACCATTTTTTTGAACCATCTACATTGTTTACAATGATCTGTGCGGGTATCCGGCGATATCTATCCGGTTTTTGGGATGCTAAAAACGTTATCGTTTTACTGGCAAGATGGCTCTTCAAAAATTGGATTGTTTCTTTGGGTATTTGATTATCAGTAGAGGTGCGCGGGAAAAAAATATCTGCGAATTTTAGGTGCCTTCCATCATCGAGAACAACCTCGGCATCTTGGCTAATTGATATGGCTTTAGCTGTTTGGACGCGTGCGTTGTAACAATGATCAATTAAATCGCTGGCGGTTTCTATAATTTCAAGCTCAGTTTGGGCATATGCGTTGGTGGCGATTTGCGCGGGTATAAGAGCGAAAAGAGCCAATAAATTTATGATGGTTTTTGTGGGCCGCGCGATCATAGGGGAAATTTAGCATATTCGATCAGCCTTGTAAGCTTTGCAATTCTATATGCATAACGGGCCAATGGTAGGCGTGAGAAAGCTTGGCGTGGTGATCCCGACGCGATTCGAACGCGTGGCCTTCGGATTAGGAATCCGACGCTCTATCCAGCTGAGCTACGGGACCAGACTATCTGCATATCAAAGGGCTTGTATTGAGGCTAGAGCAAAGTTTACTCACATGTGCTCAATCTACGTGTTCTAGCTATTGGGCTTCGCGAACGAATAAGGTAGTAAGAGAATTATAGCTTCAATGTTGTTTTAGATGAGTTGATCCATTTTTTTGAATTGTACGCCAATGTCATACATGAACTACTTGAAAACATCACTAACCTTTAGCGTTATGTTGGTCTTTTTGGTCTGCGCTTCCTCGTTTGGGTATGCGCAAAACAATCAAGATAGTGCAGTGAAACCACCTAATGTCGATCAGAGGATCGAGGGATGGGCTGCCGAGCTTGATCAGATCATGAGCGCTATTAAACGGGGCAGTATTACGAAGGAAGAGCTGGTCGCTTTCCGTGAACGGGTGACCAATATTCGTGATGCCTCGATTCAGTTTTCTCAAGAATTAGAACCGGAGGTACAGAATTTATCGGTTCGACTTAAAAAATTGACCGAAGCTGAAAATGGCATATTGGTGAGTGATACCACGCCGCCTCCGGCTGAAGATACTGAAAATGCGGTGGAGCAAGGAAAGAGTGAATTATCGCCAGACAATGAAGAGCGAGCTGAAAATGCTACGCCACTTGATGCGCCGAAGAGCGATGATAGAAAGAAGCCGCAGTCTGATGCAGAGAAGGCATTAATAAAAGATATTGCCGAGCTCGGTGGGCAAGTTACCACGCTTAATGCGCAGCTTGGCCGGGCGCAGGTTATTGTTTTGCGCAGTGATGAACTTATTGAAGAAATAACAGAGCTGAGGCGCACAAAGTTTACTGACCGATTGTTAGAACGATTTAAGTCATTGATTTTGCCTTCGTTGTGGATTTCATCAGCCAAGGAAATTGTGCCTTTTACGAGTGGTGTGATTGCCATATTGACGAGCGGGGGTAATCGGGTCTTGTCCGAAGCGCCAACGGCCTTCTTCTCCGCGCTTTTAGGTGCGATAGCTCTTGCTGTCTTGTTGTTAAAGTTTTTCCGTCCTTTGCGACTTTCATCTCCTACTTCAATGAATGACGATGAAGATCGCTCGCATGCTTTTTACGAAAGACGGGGATTTAACGCACTCCAACAAGTTTTGCGAAATGTCATTTTGTTTTCGCTGGTCCCTGCTCTTGTTCTGGTGGTACTCAATCAGGTCGGTGTGCTTTCACCTAGTTTATCCGAGCTTTTATGGGCTGTGCTTGAAACCCTGATTTATTATGCCGTGGCGCGTGGTTTAAGTCAGGCTATTCTGGCACCGAAGTTTCCTGCTTATCGGCTTGTATCGATCAGCGATGAAATGGCTCAATATATCCATCGTATTACGATCATATGCCTGACAATTGCGCTTGTTGGCTTTCTTGTTGTGGATTTTGCACGCACACTTGTCGCCTCGCTAGACTTTATTGGTTTCGTTTATGGAATCATGTCTGTGTCTTTTGCTGGTGTGGCTCTGGGGGGATATTTTTATCGACCTAAAGAGGTTGATATGCCTGAACAGCATTTTACTGATATTTTGATTATCAGATTTCTTGGCGTCTTTGTTTTTGCTGGATTTTTGATTGCTTTGTTAGCGCCGTTCTTGGGATATACCTACCTCGCGGCTTTCTCGGTTGGGCAAGTTATTATTGCGGGTATTATCGCCGCGATCCTCTATATTTGTTTTGCGCTTATCGATAGCTGCCTTGGAACACAGACGCCGACACCTGATGATGGTGGTGTTCCAATCATTCACACCAGTAATGTGAAAGAGCAGCGCTATACTCAGATGATGATGCTCTTGTCAGGGGTAGGTAAAATTCTTCTTACCCTGCTTGGTCTAAGCTTTTTTGCGGCGTCTTGGGGATTTGATACCACTGGCATCTGGGATGACTTGCTCAACCTTTTCCGTGAAATTAAAATTGGCGAGTTTTCGATTTCACCTGCGATCATTGTGACTTCTGTGATCGTATTGGTAATTGGTATTCTAATAACGCGTTCATTCCAATCATGGCTTTCGACGCGATTTTTACCGACCACGCGACTTGATATAGGATTGCGTAATTCGATTGTAACCGGGATGGGGTATCTTGGTTTCATTGGCTCGGTGATGATTGCATTTTCGCAAGCAGGACTGGACTTAAGCAATCTTGCGATTGTTGCTGGTGCTTTGTCACTTGGTATTGGTTTTGGATTGCAGAGCATTGTTAGTAACTTTGTTTCGGGAATCATTCTTCTCGCTGAAAGGCCGATCAAGGCCGGTGACTGGATCATGGTTGGTGGCGAAGAAGGCACGGTGAGAAAAATCAACGTGCGCTCTACAGAGATTGAAACTTTTGATAGAGCAACGGTCATTGTGCCAAATGCGGACTTCATCTCAGGGTCTGTCAAAAACATGATGTACGGCAATAAGATTGGTCGAATTATTATCAATGTTGGTGTGGGTTATGATAGTGACGCCAATGAAGTGCGTGAACATCTGCTGGAGGTAGCAAAAGCACACCCTCTGCTTCTTACTTATCCCGAAGCACAAGTTGTGTTTATGGACTTTGGTGCCAGTTCGCTTGATTTCCAATTGCGCGGGTTTATTGCTGATTGTGGAAACAGTCTTTCAGTGCGCAGCGATCTTCGTTTTGCCATTTTTACCAAGCTTAAAGAAGCGGGCGTTGAGATTCCTTTCCCACAACGTGATTTGCATATTAAAACGACTCAAGGTGATGTGATGCAATATGTTGCTTCTGATGCTGAGCCGACGACGCAAATACAGCGCAAGGACCAGCGTATGAGCGCTGAAATTGAAAATGATGCGGGGGATGATTAAGTGATTAATATAATAAAGATGATGAGCCGCCCAGCTGCTCTGACGACGTTTTTTGGTCTTACTTTATTCTTGTCTGCCTGTGCGGAAAAACCTGCTCCGGTCGTTGAGAATGCACCTCCTGCTTTTTATCGCAATCTTGAATCAGCAGGGTCTATTCTGGATCTGAAAGATGCGGCACGGACCATCTCAACGTACCGTGTCTCTAAGGGATTAAAACCTGTCGTGATAGACACAAACTTGGTAGCTCTTGCGCAAAGTCATGCAAATGCGCAGGCTAAAGCTAAGAAGATTGGGCATTCGATCGGTGGATCATTTAGAAGTCGCATACGGCGATTGGAAAACAAGCGCGGTCACTCCGTTGAAAATCTGAGTGCGGGATATCGTAGTTTTGCTGCGGCTTTTTCGGGATGGACTAATTCAAAAGGGCATAATGCTAATCTTTTGAACAAAAAAGTCACGCGTATGGGCATCGCAAAAGCGGTCAATTCGAAAAGCAAATACAAGGTATTTTGGACGCTGATTATGACCAGTGAACCGCAGTAATTTGGTTTCACGATCTAGAGTGAATATTCTGCTATCGGTTTAATATAGATTTCAATTTTTGCTTTGTTTGCTGCTTTAGCTGTTCTGCGTGCTTTATGGCGTTTGCTTGAGTTGATTGAGCCGGTGTTGAAAAAATAATATTTTGTACGCATACACGCTCGCCCCATATGGCATTGGCTATTTCATTATTTGCAGCGGCACATGAATCAAGCCTGAAAGGTTCGCCGCATCCCATGACTGGGTCGGCAAATCGTGCAAGAAGTTGGGTGCCTGGGGAGCATTCTTTGTAATTGTTATCAAAAGCTGTTTTCCATGAGAAGGTCTCACCATTTATTTGAAATAGGGTAAGGGCGGCCAAAACGGTTTCACCAGCTTTGAGTGTAGCTACCATGGCTGATTGTCGTTGAGCTAGTTTGAGGGCTGCATCACGTGCAAAGTCTGCATGGAGCTTATTGCTTAGCAGCGCGGTATTATTGCCGCCTTTCCAACCCACTTGTTCAAGGCGCATAAAGGCTTCAAATCTTGACGGGATAATTTCTGGGTCGCGGCAAAGGTCTATCTCAAGTTTACCCAAATGAGCGGTGCGCTCGCCCAGCCGTCTAAAACGACGATCCAGTCCTTGGCGTCGTTGTTTTGATAATGTTGCGCGGCGATAGGTTTCGCCCGGTTCGCTGCTTTGTAGGGCTGCGCGATGATGTGTGTCGATGACATGGGTCGCTATAATATCTTTTGATAGCGTGCCCAATTTAGGGAGTTGCTTCAAAGCATAGGCAAGAAGGGGGCTGCCTGTTTCATTCATTATGCCAAGTAGCAGTGATTGAAATGCCGTTTCATCGGCTGCTGCGATCAGAGGTGTTCCCAACGGGATATAATCGTGCGTCCACAGTACGGCAACCTTTGGTCCGACTTTCATCACGCGTTTTAAGGTGAAGGGAGCGAGTGCCGCCAAAGAGCCATCGGGGTTTGTAAGGGTTGCAATTTTTATAGTGCCCGGGGTTGCAAGGGTCATTGCCGGGATACAAAAATGTGGATCCCAAAATGGATTTGGAACATAGGCACGTTCGCTGAGGGCGCGCCAAGCAGCAACAAACTGCGGTGATAATGCTGCTTTATCGTCGATGATTTGGAACATCGGTGCAGCCTGTTGTATGGCGGTTTCTGGCAAGAATTGTGGACCTTTTATCGTAGTTAGCCCAGTATACCGAAAATACTTTTACAAAAGCTTTTATATTCTCAATGAGGTTAAAACAGCTAGAAGTTAGTTTTTTGACCTATTGTGGGTACTCTATAGTGCTTTGAAATATATGTTTTAAAGCCTAAATTCACCATTTTCTATGCGTTGATATAGCTCTTGATTTATGGCGATAAAAGACCCTTCTTTTGGTTTATTGAAGTAAAGCTTGTCATTTATTTTATCAGGATTGAAGCCTTCTTTGACAAGGTCAACTTTGCGTTGTTTAAACGTGCCGGTGGCTTCCATTTCCTCTTGTATGCGGATAAAAAGAGGACGCGCGTAATCAGCTAATTCTGCGTAAATATGTGCATGGAATTTAACCAAATCAAAATCGTCATCAACCACAAGCGATACCATGCCGGCGCGGCCGTCCATGCCCTTGATCTCAACGCCATAGACATTGGCTTCTTTTACCCCGCTAAACACAGTGATGGCTTCTGATACCTCGGAGGTCGCGACATTTTCTCCCTTCCACCGGAAGGTGTCGCCGATCCGGTCGATGAAATAAAAATAACCCATTTCATCTTTGCGGATGAGGTCGCCAGAGCGGAACCATGCATCGCCTTCTTCGAATGCACCTCGAATGATTTTCTTCTCTGTTGCCACCTTGTCTGCATAACCTTCAAAACGCTGTGCAGGTTTTGAAGGATCGTTGAGAATTTGACTGATAGCTTCGCCAATTTCATTCGGTGCGCATTTGACGAGATAGCCGTCTGCGCCGCGCACAGGCATTTCAGTGTCCTGATCGAATTTGACGATCTCGGTGACAAATTTCTTCTCCGCCCATTTAGGCAAACGACCAATGGCGCCTACTTTCTGGTCAAAGTTGAAAAAGACGGTATTGCCTTCGGTTGAGGCATACCATTCCAAAATAAAGGGAATTTTGAAACGAGTTTGGAATTCTTCCCAAATGTCTGGCCTAAGACCATTGCCATCAACAAGGCGTATCTTATGCTTTGCTTCTTTGGGGTGAGGGGGAGAGTTGAGAAGGTAGCGGCACAATTCGCCAATATATTGGAACATAGTGCAATTGTTGTCAGCAATATCATCCCAGAAATGGGTGGCAGAGAATTTGTCACGAATAAAGACAGACCCACCCATGGTGAGCGCTATCCCAATTGCCATAATGCCGCCGGCAGTATGATAGAGCGGCAAGCAGACATACATGCGATCATTGCGGGATGATTCAGTTGCGGCGGCAAATGCATTCATAATTGCCATCACGCGATAATGGATGATGTTGGCAGCTTTTGGCAGGCCTGTTGTGCCACTTGTGTAAATATAAAGAGCCTTATCTCCTGTGGTAAGAGGAACAATCTCGCCACCACTTAAGGGTGCATCAGATATTCCATTCAGTGCTTTATCAAGCCGAGGGAAGCTGCCGTCAGACCCGTAAAGCCACGGGTTTATATCGCCATCAATATGGGATGTTGTGCCTTCATAAGCATCTGCTAGTTCTGCATCGATGATGCATGCTTTTGGTGTGACGATGTTGATGCAATGGGCAAGCGATGCTCCAGTTAGATTTGTGTTCAAAAGCGCGCAAATGCCACCGGCACGAATGATGCCAAGCCATGCAGCAACATATTCTGGCTTGTTGGGCATCAGAAGCGCAACGCAGTCGCCTTTCTTGACGCCTTGGGCTTGTGCCCAGCGCGTGTATTGGTTTGCTCGTGCATTGAGCTGGTTGTAGCTCATGGTGGTGTCTGTGGATATAAGCGCTGGTCGCTCACCATGTTCTGCTGCCAGATCAACCATCATATGCGAAAATGTATAGTTCTTGTTTTTCGCGACTTTTGTCGTACGCTTTAGGGTACGCAGTGCAGCTCTTAGATAGATGAACTCGGTTTTCAGGCGCGATAAAATACCCATTGTCTCTCCCATTTTTCTGGTTTTGCGCTATTTGTCCCCCGCCAAATCGCGCTCAGAAGTATTCTTTTTACTTGATCTGCGTTTGCACCTCGTTGCTTTTCTGTCAAAGCGACAGGCATGTAATTTAAAGATCAGGTCGTATTTTCTATAGTGTTGCAGAGATTTCACCGTTCTGCTAGCGCTAGTTGATGAAAGTTGAACGGATATAATGCAGGAATGATCGCCCGTGAGTGAGACAATTTTGGATGTGAAGGGGTTGAAATGTCCCTTGCCGGTTTTGAAAATTCAAAAAGCAATGAAATCTCTCGCGTCAGGCGATATTCTGGAAGTCCACACCACCGACCCCATGTCTGTTATTGACGTGCCCGCCTATTGCAATGAGAGCGGCAATGGCCTGTTGTCACAGGTGAGCGAAGACGGCGGGCATATATTTAAAATTGAATGCGCTTGATGCTGTGGTATTGGGCGTCTGCTCTATAGGGGCAGTTGCTGCTAGGGGCATTCAGTAAGACTATTTGGCTACGATAGGCTTTGCCTTGGGAACACCGAGGAATGCGCGCAACTCTAACAGACCAATTCCAGCCTGGTTGGCGATTCTCTTATGAAGTTGGGGATTACATCTATCTTCATGATAGCTCTTGCCGTTATCAGCTTTAACTTTATCAAGAAGGCCATGCCATTCGTTATTAGTTTCGTATCCCAAAACCTGCAGCATTTCGTCCATGGTGCTGTAACGCTCGATCTGTGCCTTTACACGGGGAAGGTCATTCTTCCAACGATTAATACTGTCAGTAGAAATCGCTCTTAACCCATTCATCGCGCGTAGGCTTTTTTGTGCCGGGCGGGCGACTTGTTCGAAGGATGAAAAAGCATGCTTCCTCTGCAGAAACGGGATTGTTGCTTCAAGTTCGGCCTGTATCTTGTCCGGATCTGTGACGAGATCTTCATAGTGAACCGTAATGAAACGAGGGTGGTTTGACATTCGATTTAATGCTTTGAAACGGGGCTCAATGATTCCCAAATTTGACCAGAAAGTATCTGGAGCGAGACGGTGGCGACTCACAATAATGTCTCTTGGATCCCGCACCATACATAAGACCCAAAGCTTCGAGAATCTTTTAAGATAGCGTGACACTCGCAACAAATCTCTGGGATTCTTTGAACAGTAACGGGCAACTTTTGGCTTTGGAGAATAGTAAATGTTCAACTCATGTGCAGCCCAACCGTCAAACTCAAAGCAGCACGTCATCAATTCGGCGAGAAGAGTGGTGCCTGTTCGCGGAGAGATACCAACAATATGAACATGCTCCATGGAGTTTCCTTTTTTGATTTACGCTAGTCGGTCTACAATTCTTGTAGGGCAGTTATTATCTCATTCATGACTGTTTAAGTTCACATACGAGCCTGTCCTAATCCAATCATCACCTGCAATTCAAACGCCGTAGCGGGTTTCAATATAGTCGGCGACCATGACTTTGAAATCTTCGGCGATGTTTTCGCCGCGCAGTGTTTTCGCTTTTTCGCCGTCTATGAAAACGGGGGCGGCGGGGGTTTCGCCAGTGCCAGGGAGCGAGATACCGATGTCGGCGTGTTTGCTTTCGCCTGGACCGTTCACGATGCAGCCCATTACGGCGACGTTCAAAGCCTCAACGCCGGGATATTTTTCACGCCATTCTGGCATACTGTCGCGGATGTCGGCTTGGATTTGCTGTGCCAATTCCTGAAAGGTGGTTGATGTTGTGCGACCACAGCCGGGGCAGGCGGCGACGATTGGCACAAATTGACGAAAGCCCATGGTTTGTAAAAGTTCTTGTGATACTTGAACTTCGCGGGTGCGATCGCCGCCTGGTTCAGGGGTGAGCGAGATGCGAATGGTGTCGCCGATGCCTTGTTGCAGCAAAACACCCATAGCGGCAGAAGAGGCGACGATGCCTTTGCTGCCCATGCCAGCTTCAGTGAGACCCAGATGTAGGCAATGGTCTGAGCGTCCGGCAAGGTCGGTGTAGACCGCAATCAAATCTTGTACTTGGCTGACCTTGGCCGACAAGATCATTTTATTGCGCGGCATGCCAAGCTCTTCTGCGCGATCAGCAGACAAGAGAGCGGATTGGATGATGGTTTCATACATCACTTGTGTGGCCGTCATTGGGCTTCCGTTCGCAGCATTGTCATCCATCAGTTTGGTGAGCAATTCTTGATCGAGAGACCCCCAGTTGACTCCGATACGAACCACTTTGTCGTATTTGTTGGCGATTTCAATCATCTCGGCAAATTGTGTGTCGCGTTTGGCTTTAAAGCCAACATTGCCGGGATTGATGCGATATTTGGCGAGTGCCTCGGCGCAGGCAGGAAATTCTTTTAACAGCTTGTGGCCGATATAATGGAAGTCACCGACAAGCGGCACATCGACACCGGCTTCATCAAGTTCTGCCTTGATATAAGGTACAGCGGCCGCGCTCTCATCGCGATCAACAGTAATGCGCACAAGCTCTGATCCGGCAAGGGCTAGGGCCTTAACCTGTTCGACAGTGCTTTTAATATCTGCCGTGTCTGTGTTGGTCATGCTTTGCACAACCACGGGCGCATTGCCGCCAACTTGCACGGAGCCAACTTGGACAGCAACGGATTGGCGACGGGTAAGGGGCTTTGTCAAATAGTCAGTCATTAAATTTGCCTGTTTTAAACCTGCTCGATTTCTGTCCTTTGATTACAGCGTCTTTGCCGTTCATGCAATCAGCTAAATTGGAGGAGATGGAGTGTATGAGCGAATTGATTATTTGTGAATGAATGTGACCTTGCACCTTGTCAGTATGCGTTTATATTGCGGCGCAATATTTTATAACCAAAAGGAAAAGCTATGTCTGCAGGAAAAAATGCGGTTGTTACGGGTTCTAATTCAGGCATTGGTCTTGGAATTGCTGAAGAATTTGCAAAAGCTGGTATCAATGTTGTGTTGAATTCTTTCACCGACAGGGAAGAAGATCATGCGTTGGCCGCTAAAATTGCGAAAGAAACCGGCTCAAAAGTCGTTTATATTAAAGCAGATATGTCGAAGGGCGATGAATGCGCGTCGCTGATTGAAAAAGCTAATGAAGCTTTGGGATCGGTTGATATTCTGGTGAATAATGCTGGCATCCAATATGTGGCACCGATCGATGAATTCCCACCTGAAAAATGGGATGCGATTATTGCGATCAATTTATCTTCCGCGTTTCATACAACCCGCGCAGCATTACCACTCATGAAGACGCAAGGATGGGGGCGTATCATTAATATTGCTTCTGCTCATGGTTTGTCGGCCTCACCTTATAAGTCAGCCTATATTGCTGCAAAGCATGGCATTATCGGCCTTACAAAAACAGTTGGTTTGGAAACAGCAGAAATTGATATTACCTGCAATGCGATTTGTCCTGGCTATGTGATGACGCCACTCATTGAATCTCAAATTCCAGAGCAGATGGAAGCGCATAATATGGGTCGTGAAGAGGTGATTAGAAATGTCATGTTGACCCGTACACCTTCAAAAGCTTTTGCAACAGTTGAGCAAATGGGTGGAACGGCCCTGTTTTTGGCTTCAGATCATGCTGCTCAAATTACCGGAACATCCATTTCCGTTGATGGCGGTTGGACTGCTATGTAAATTTGAGAAATTTCTAATTTATAACCTCATCTACGACAAAACCCCGGATTTTCATCTGGGGTTTTTGTTTGATTGGTGTGTTTATTGGCCAGACTTATTGGCCAGACTTATTGGAATGGATAGCCTTTTGGTAATTCCCAAAAGTTGATCTCAGTATTTTCCAAGGGCCGTTTTGGGTGGCCGGGGGGAGCATTGTATCTAATGGCGATAGCAATATCTGACAAGACGCCTGGATTTTCGCGGAAATAAGCGTGTTTAACCAGACCTTGGACATCTTGAATGTTAACGAAGTGAACATTTTTAACGCGGGAAAAAATCTGTTTGTCGCCCTCGTCCAAGTCGTCAAATGTTAGCCGACCAAAGCGTTGTCCAGATGCGATGCGTTGCGACAGGCCAAGAGCGCCATCGTTTTGATTGAGATATACGGTGATTTGGCCAATTGCCGGACCAAAACGCTCCGCAATCAGTCTTTGTTGAACAACCCCGAAATCGAGGTCGGGTGCTGCTAAAATCAAATTTTGAATTTTTAGGCTTTGTTTTGGGTTCAACCCGCGCGCTCTGTCCTCAATGACGAGTTCTCGCAGCCCTGTGGTGACAACTTCTGTGCCTCGGCTATGGGCGACAATATGGATGCGTTCCAGACCAGGCGTGCTGGAAAGTACTCTGATTGCTTCTTTAAAATGAAAAATTGAAAATTTTACAGCTTCGGTATCTTTGAAATAGCCGGTCAATCCGCGATTTCCTGCCGGCCAGCTATAGAAAACGGGCACGCCCACACGTCCAGTATAGTGCCATACATCGGCAAGCGAAAAAGCGGCGTGTTCGAAGCTATTGTTAAAACCATGAATGAAAAGAACGATATCTTTTCGATTGGTCTTTTGTAGTTCTGTTGAGAGGGTTCCATGGACCTCAGCGGTTTTAGCGTCATATATATTTTGTGATTGGGGGAGTGTTTTTATCTGGCCGTTTTGAACCGAAAAAGGAAGCGGCGTTCTCGGGAACCTGGTCGTTTCAGTCGTTTTGGTGATTTGCAAAGGGATGGATTTTGCTTGTTTAGAAGAGTTGCTTATTTCTACGAGGTTATTCCATGAGAGGCCATTACCATAAGAGACATCAACATGGCCAAAAGCCATGGATGGAGAGCGTTTAGCGTCGTATGAGCCACTATTATTTGGTTGGCGGTCGGTTACATAGAATAATCTTGGTGTGGTTGTCTTTTGAGAAGGGAGAAGCTCGGCTGATGGGTAGCCCGTGCCTTTTGCGAAAAGATTAGGCGATCGCACCAACTCGCGACTACTGCTACAGCTGGCCAGCACTAAGAGCATTACGGCGAATAAACACTTCGCGCAAAGAAGACTGGGTCTAGTTAAATGCTGGTTGAAAACCATATTGATCTCTTACCGTAATTTTGCGCGATATTATAAGCTTTAAGTATTAAAACAAGTTCTTTTAATTTGTATAAATTGAATCCAAAAACACCATTTATTATGCATGCAGTATACTCAAAGCATGTTTATCCAAGCTTTGCTCTTCGGCAGGCGTTTTCCATGGTTTGTAGAAATTGAGAGCGATCATTTCGCGAAAAACTGCGCGGGCCACCGGTGATTTCGCCTATTTCACGAAGGTGCTGATTAAGGGCGCGTGAGGCGAGGGCTTGGCCGATGCCAGCTTCGGTGAATTCTTTGCCTGTGGAGCCAATGACAATTGCCTTGTTATCAAGGCAGCGGCCAGCCAGCGGGATGTCATTTGTCACCACCACATCGTTTTGACCTGCACGCTCGGCAATCCAGTCATCGGCCACATCTGGTCCATCTGGTACAACAACCCTGTTGACCAGCGTGTCTTCAGGCAGCCTCATATAAGCGTTGGCAACATAATAAATTGCCATGTTGTGGCGCTCGGCTACTTTCAAAACTTCATCTTTAACCGGGCAAGCGTCTGCGTCG
Organism: Hyphomicrobiales bacterium; assembly: GCA_039989895.1. Taxonomy (NCBI): domain Bacteria; kingdom Pseudomonadati; phylum Pseudomonadota; class Alphaproteobacteria; order Hyphomicrobiales; species Hyphomicrobiales bacterium. The sequence continues at coordinate 43,107 of JBDXGY010000001.1, read as the reverse complement.
ACATAGATGATCGGGTCACTCATGGGCCTATCCCTTGGACAATAAGAATGCTGCTTTATCTATGAGTATGTGAATAAAACAGCAAGTATTATCAGAGGGCGGATGCTTGTTAAAGGACGCGGTTTGTTAAATCCGCGTCCTTTGAGTCAATTAGCTGAAATCAAAGAAACACAGCTTGTTACCATCGGGGTCTTTGACATAAGCGCCGTAAAAGACATCTGGAATGCGGGGGCCTGGTTCGCCCTCATCTGTTGCACCAAGGGCGATTGCTTTTTTATAAAGAGCGGCAGCGCCTTCTTTTGATCCGCCTGGGAATGCGATCATTGATCCATTGCCGCAGCTTGGGGCTTCTTCGTTATGGGGGGTGCAAACGGCGACCATTGGTTGGTCTGTTGATTTTCCAATCATAGCCAAACGGCCAACATCAACGAGAACTTCAGCATCGAAAAGATCGCAATAAAATTTCTTCGCAGCGTCTAAATCTTTGACACCAATCGTTGTGTATCCAATCATAGTGTTATCCTTTTAAGTCGGTGAGTGAAACTACTTATCAGTAGATAGATATACTTATCAGTAGATAGATAAAAATGATAGGTCTGTCTATGGAATTTTATCAAAAACTTATTTAGCAAGGTAAGATTGCTAAGAGCGGGAAACTGGTTCTAGAATAGATAAAACAGGTGAGGATTAGGTTATGGCAGAATTTGCAATCGTTGGCTTTTATCTTGGCATCAACGCGCTGCTGGTATTGTGGTTAAGTGCGAAGGTGATTGGCGTCAGGCGAGCAGAACAGATTTCAATCGGTGATGGTGGCAATAAAATGTTATCCTATTTTCAGCGTGGGCACGGTAATGCCGTTGAAAATATACCGATATTCTTCCTCATGCTGGGCGTTGCAGCACTGCTCAATACACCACCGATTGCACTGCATGTTTTGGGTGTCTTGTTCACCTTGGGGCGCATTTTGCATGGCTATTGGTTCACGCACCCATCAGACGATATTAAGACGCGCTTTGTGGGTATGCTTCTTACTTTGATTTCTATGGCGGTTCTCGCGCTGGGGCTGATTGCTCATTCAGCGGTGATTATGGCTGGTGGGTATTAAGTGTTGAATTTCCCCGCATGATTGCGGGGAAATTTCGTTTTCATTATTCGCCTTCATAGATGACCAGCAAATCCTTAGCATCGATTTGGTCTCCTGCTTTTACCAGCACTTCCGCTAAGACACCGTCTCGCTCTGCGTGGATGGCGGTTTCCATTTTCATGGCCTCAATAGATAAGAGCACATCGCCAGAGCTGACTTTTTGACCTTCTTTAACAGCAAGCGTGGAGATAACGCCTGGCATTGGGGCGCCGACGTGTAAGGAATTGCCAAGCTCGGATTTTGCCCGTGTTTTGCTGCCGGCGGCACCGTGAGCGCGATCTGGCACTTTGGAATTTCGTGGTTGACCGTTGAGGTCGAAGAAAACTTTTTTATCTCCGTTTTCATCGGTTTCACCAAAAGCTCGGCATGACAGGACCAGTGTCTTGCCTTTTTCAAGATCAAACGTGATGTCTTCTTGTGTTTCCATCCCATAGAAATAAGTGGGCGTTGGGAGCACGGAGGTTGGACCATATGTCTCTTGGGTGCGGGCATATTCCACAAAGACTTTCGGATACATTAAATAGGATGCGAGTTCCTGATCTGATATTTTTCGGCCAATTTCTTCTTCCGCAGTTGCGCGCTCGGCATCAAGGTCAGCGGGTGGCAGAAGCGACCCCGGTACGTCGGTGATTGGCGCTGCTCCTTTGAGAGCTTTTTTCTGAATCGCTTCAGGCCATCCGCCTGGAGGCTGGCCGAGATTGCCGGCTAACATATCGATCACTGATTCAGGGAAGGCAACATCTTTATCGGGGTCCATCACGTCTGCAACGGTGAGTTCTGAAGCAACCATCATCAGCGCCATATCGCCGACAACTTTTGACGATGGTGTCACCTTGACGATATCACCGAACATCTGGTTCACATCCGAATAGGTTTGAGCCACTTCATGCCAGCGGGTTTCAAGACCCAATGAGCGCGCTTGTTCTTTGAGGTTAGTAAACTGACCGCCCGGCATTTCATGCAGATATACCTCGGAGGCTGGGCCTTTTAAGTCGCTTTCAAAAGCAGCATATTGATTGCGAACAGCTTCCCAATAAAATGAAATTTCGCGGATCGCTTTTTCATTTAGTTGTGTAGCGCGTTCATTGCTGTCGAGGGCTGATGCAATGGATCCAAGGCAGGGTTGCGAGGTAAGGCCAGATAATGAATCCATGGCCGTATCCACGGCGTCGACACCAGCATCAATGGCTGCAAGAACGGTGGCCGCTGAAATGCCTGATGTGTCGTGTGTATGGAAGTGTATCGGTAGTTCAGAGACATCGCGAATCGACTTGATCAGCACCTCTACGGCCTTGGGTTTCATAAGACCAGCCATGTCTTTAAGACCGATAATATGGGCCCCCGCCGCATCTAGTTCTTTGGCGAGGTTTTGATAATATTGGATTGTGTATTTGTCGCTTTTACCTGACATCAAGTCGCCAGTATAACAAATTGCGCCTTCGCACAGCTTGCCGGATTCTAAAATCGCATCTATTGAGACGCGCATGTTATCGGCCCAGTTGAGGGAATCGAAAACACGGAACAAATCTACGCCTGCATCGGCAGCTTGTTTGATGAAATATTTCACCGAATTTTCTGGATAGCTTTTATAGCCAACACCGTTTGAACCGCGCACCAGTGCTTGCAGCAAAATATTTGGCACGCGTTCACGAATGAGCGCAAGCCGCTCCCATGGGTCTTCGGTCAAAAAACGCATGGAGACATCAAAAGTCGCTCCACCCCAGCATTCAAGCGAGAAGAGGTTAGGCAAGGCTTTAGCATAAGCATCAGCAATGTTGACAATGTCATGGGTGCGCATGCGGGTTGCCAGCAATGATTGGTGAGCATCGCGCATGGTGGTATCTGTAATCAAGGCGCGCTTTTCAGCACGCATCCATTTAGCAAACCCTTCTGCACCAAGTTCATCCAGCTTTTGTTTGGTGCCAGATTGAATGTCTATGTTGTAAAGGGGGGCGACAGGCTTTGCCATATCCATTTTCGGCTTTGCGCGACCTTTGGCGTCTGGATGGCCGTTTACTGAAACATCGGCAATGTAACGCAGCAGCTTTGTTGCGCGGTCGCGCGGGGTCACTTTATGGAAAAGTTCCGGCGTATTGTCGATGAATTTGGTTGTATAGGTGTCGTTCTTGAAAGCTTCATGGGTGATGATGTTTTCGAGAAAGCTCAAATTGGTTGAAACACCGCGAATACGGAACTCACGCAAGGCGCGATCCATCCGCTTGATTGCTTCATCCGCAGTTGGCGCCCATGCGGTTACTTTTTCTAAAAGTGGATCATAAAAACGGGTAATCACCGCGCCAGAATAAGCGGTGCCGCCATCAAGACGGATACCAAATCCGGTCGCGCCGCGATAAGCGGTGATGCGGCCATAATCAGGAATGAAGTTTTGGTCTGGGTCTTCAGTAGTGATACGACACTGAAGGGCGTGACCATTCATAGTGATGTTTTCTTGTGCCGGCACGCCACTTGCCGGATCGCCAATAGCGAAGCCGTCTAGAATGTGAATTTGCGCTTTGACAATATCAATGCCGGTGATTTCTTCTGTCACCGTATGTTCCACTTGAATGCGTGGGTTTACTTCAATGAAATAGAATTTGTCAGTGTCGGCATCCATCAAAAATTCGACGGTGCCAGCACCAATATAATTTGTATGTTTGCCAAGGGAGATGGCGGCATCCGTCAGCCCTTTGCGTATTTCTTCTGTGACATAGGGAGCAGGCGCGCGCTCGACCACTTTTTGGTTGCGGCGTTGCACCGAACAATCGCGCTCAAATAGATGCACAACATTGCCGTGGGTATCACCCAGCATTTGTACTTCAACGTGACGTGCGCGTTCGACGAGTTTTTCCAGATAGACTTCGTCCTTGCCGAAAGCGGCGCGTGCTTCGCGCTTGGCTTCGGTGACTTCGCGCTCGATCTCGTCTTCACCACGGATAACGCGCATCCCGCGACCACCGCCGCCCCAAGAGGCTTTGAGCATGAGGGGATAGCCGATCTCTTTGGCCATTTTTTTAATTTCGGCAAAGTCATCAGGCAGAGGCTTTGTAGCCGGTACAACTGGCACGCCAACTTTTTCTGCCAGATTGCGGGCTGATACTTTGTTGCCCAGCGAGCGCATAGTGGCGGCTTTTGGACCAATGAATGTTAGTCCAGCTTCTTCGCAGGCATCAACAAACTCAGGGCTTTCAGATAAAAGACCATAGCCCGGGTGGATTGCATCTGCGCCAGATAATTTGGCAACGCGGATGATCTCGTCAATGGACAGATAAGCCTCAATCGGCCCCATGCCTTTGCCAACTTGATAGGCTTCATCTGCTTTGAAGCGATGAAGAGCCAGTTTGTCTTCTTCAGCAAAAATAGCGACGGTCTTGAGGCCAAGTTCATTTGCCCCACGAAAGATACGAATTGCGATTTCTGACCGGTTGGCCACGAGAATTTTCTTAATTGCCATAAGTGCCCCCTTAGGATCTTTTCGGGCGCTCGCCATGTAAATTTGATAAGCGAGCAATTTTTAAATGTCGGTTTAAAGCAATTGTGCGCTTGCGAAAAGAGGGAATGAGGGGAATATATTTTTCTTATAAATTTAATAGGCCTTGTTTTTGCTATTTTTTGCAATATTGAACATTTTATCAGGGCTAAGTTATCTAGATTGCTTATACTATAGGTATCCAGCGCTTTTCCGTCATTTTTGTAATGCTCGCACCTTCATCGGGCAATTGTTCGATCAGTTCGCTCATGGTCTTGCCGTTTAGTGTCATAGTGCCCGCGATTTCTTGCAATGGAACAAGGACAAAAGCCCTCTCAGTGATGCTTTTGTGCGGGATTGTAAGGTCGGGAATATCGACTATTTTGTCGCCATAAAAAAGAATATCGATATCAATCAGCCGTGGCCCCCAGCGAATGGTTTTCTCGCGGCCAATGGCTTTTTCCACACTTTGAGTTGCGCCAAGCAATGGGTTTGGTTGCAGGGATGTATGGCCGCTTGCGCAAATATTGACGAACCAGTCTTGGTCTTCAACACCCCATGGCGGTGTTTTGTAAAACCAGGAAACGGTGTCGATGGTCAGGCCGTCTATCGCGCTCAATCCATCAAGGGCAGCTTTGATATTGGCAATCTTGTCGCCAATATTACTGCCGATTGAAAAGACAACCGGCTCCATCAGCCAAGGTCTTCGCGTGTGCGATTAATTTCTACGCCGAGATGGTCCACGATCTGCGGTACTGGGGCGGAGCGCTTGCGGATAATCACGCGGATTGAGATGATTTCCTGATAGCGGTTTAATATGGTGATTGCTATTTCATGCCCGAATTTTTCAATCAAAGCAAAGGGGCCAGAGTTTGAGACCTCTTCAGCAATTTGGCAAAGGGAGCCATAACAAACGGCGCTTTGATAATCGTCTTTTGCGGCAAAGGAGCGCGTATCCAGTACACATTCGATGTCGATATCGAACTTTTGGCCGAGCGTGTTTTCTTCCGCAAAAACACCGTGGTGAGCGTGGAGTCTGAGATTTGAAACTAGAATTTTATCAAACATCGCGGACATTCCTGAACGTGGAGTGTTACTCGATAACGCTCCTTATTCAATCCTATGGCATCTAAGTGCGCTCAGCGTCAATTGCCATCCATATGTCAATTGCTTCACGGTGGGGCTTGACATCGTGAACTCGGATTGCGTCTACGCCGTCCATGATGCTGCTTAAGTTGGCTGATAATGTTCCAAAGAGGCGTTGGTCTGTTTCAACATTCAATATAGCGCCGATAAATCGTTTTCGCGACAAACCCATCAAAACTGGATAGCCGTGATTTTTCAATCGTTTAAGGTGAGCCAACACAATCAGATTTTGTTTGAAGGTTTTGCCAAACCCAATACCAGGATCAAGGGTTATATTTTCATCACGAATGCCGCTCTTCTTTGCCAAGGCTAGCGATGTGTCAAACCAGCGATCCATATCATTGAGAATATCAATGTTTTCATTGGCTCCATCAAAGCGATTGTGCATAATTATTACTTGGGCATCGGTTTCTGCGGCAACATCGGCCATTTGCTTATCGCGCTGCAATCCCCACACGTCATTAATGATGGACGCACCATTTTCTATCGCAGCTTTGGCAACTTGAGCTTTATAGGTGTCGATGGAAATAGGCTTGGTTAGTTCATTTTGTAATGCGGACAAGACGGGAAGAACACGCGCAAGTTCTTCTTCTGCTGACACAGGCTTTGCGCCGGGGCGCGTGGATTCCGCGCCTATGTCAATAATATCTGCGCCTTCTTCAACACAACGTTTTGCTTGAGTGACGGCGGCATTCACTTCATTGAAAGCTCCGCCATCAGAAAAAGAATCCGGCGTCACATTTAAAATGGCCATGATCTGTGGACGATTTTTGTGACGGGGTCCGGACATGGTCAGTCGTCCATTTTTAGAGCGGCGATAAAGGCTTCTTGTGGAATTTCCACCTTGCCGAATTGGCGCATTTTCTTCTTACCGGCTTTTTGCTTTTCTAAGAGTTTGCGTTTGCGCGAGACATCGCCGCCATAACATTTTGCGGTCACGTCTTTACGAAGTGCGGCGATGGTTTCGCGCGCGATCACCTTGCCGCCGATGGCTGCTTGGATCGGGATTTTGAACATATGGCGCGGGATCAGATCTTTGAGTTTTTCACACATGACGCGACCACGGGGATCGGCCTGAGAACGGTGCACCAGCATAGAAAGCGCATCAACGGGTTCTGAATTGACAAGGATCGACATTTTAACGAGATCACCAGCGCGATAATCGGTGATGTTATAGTCAAAACTGGCATAGCCTTTGGAGATGGATTTTAGCCGGTCATAAAAATCAAACACAACTTCATTGAGCGGCAAATCATAAGTCAGCATCGCGCGGGTACCCACATAGGTCAGCTCAATTTGAATACCTCGCCTTTCCTGACAGATCTTCAAGATGGCACCAAGGTATTCATCTGGTGTCAGGATCGTGGCGCGGATCCATGGCTCGCGAATTTCTTCTATTTTCACCACGTCGGGCATGTCGGCTGGATTGTGCAACTCAATCTCTGTGCCGTCTGTCATGGTCATTTCATAGACCACGCTTGGCGCGGTTGCGATCAGGTCGAGGTTGAACTCGCGTTCGAGGCGTTCTTGAATGATTTCGAGGTGCAAGAGGCCGAGAAAACCACAGCGGTATCCAAAGCCGAGGGCTGCGGATGATTCCATGTCATAGGAAAAGCTTGCATCATTCAGACGCAATTTGCCGACTGCGCCGCGTAGTTCTTCAAAGTCATTGGCGTCAACGGGGAAAAGCCCGCAAAAGACAACTGGTTGGGCTTCGCGGAAGCCTTCGAGCGGGGTGATGTCGGTTTGTTTCGCATCACAAATGGTGTCGCCGACGCGGGTATCTGCCACCTCTTTGATCGACGCTGTAATATAGCCGATTTCGCCCGGATAGAGCATCTCAGTGGTTTCCATTTTAGGCCGGAAGACGCCGATGCGCTCAATGCTATAGGTTGCATCGGTGCCGATCATTTTGATCGCCTGACCCTTTTTTACGGTGCCATCGATGACGCGAATAATCACGACGACGCCCAGATAGATGTCATAATAACTATCAACCAACATCGCTTTAAGCGGTGCATCAAGGTTGCCCTCAGGTGCCGGCAAACGCTCGACGATGGCTTTAAGAACATCTTCAATGCCAATGCCTGTTTTGGCGGAAATCATGACTGCATCTGATGCATCAAGACCAATCACGTCTTCAATCTGGGTTTTGATGCGGTCTGGCTCTGCTGCTGGCAGATCAATTTTATTGAGGACCGAGACAATTTCATGGTCGACATCGATGGCCTGATAAACATTGGCTAGCGTCTGCGCTTCCACACCTTGCGAGGCATCAACTACCAGAAGGGATCCTTCACACGCCGCGAGGGAGCGATTGACCTCATAGGCGAAATCGACGTGGCCCGGCGTGTCGATCAGGTTTAATATATAGGTGCTGCCATCTGAATGGGGATATTCCAACCGCACGGTCTGGGCTTTAATAGTGATGCCGCGCTCGCGCTCGATATCCATATTGTCGAGAACTTGATTGGTCATCTCGCGCTGGGTGAGGGCGCCTGTGACTTGAATAAGCCGGTCGGCGAGCGTGGATTTGCCATGGTCAATATGGGCGACAATGGAGAAATTGCGGATTTTAGAAATATCAGTCATGGCGCTCAGATATCACTGCTTACCAAAAGCGCAAAGAAATATTCCTGTCTGCTGGGAAAAAACATACATTTTTTAGAGCCAAGCCCTGTTGAAAGACCATTTATTGCTTAGACATTGCTTTGATAAGTATAGGAAGGCTTGTTTCATAGCGTGGGCCGATGGTGCCATGGCGGCCTTCAAATTCTTCGTAAGTATGGGCAACTCCCGCCTTGGTTAGACTTTTGCTGACGCGCCGACTGCCATAAAGCATGTTGTATTCATCTTGTCGTCCACAGTCGATATAAACCGCGTGTGCTGATTTAAATGTGTCGGCTTTTTCTTCCATAAATTGGATTGGATCAAAGCTAAGCCATTTCTCCCAGCGTTCCGGTATGAATTCGCAGGTATCCCATGTGACAGGTAGGCGAATGCCATAGGGTTCATTTTCATCATTAGAGGGATCATAGCTTGCGGCCATAGCCAGCATCATAAGCGCTGATATCTGTTCGCCCTTTGGCTTTTCTTGCTGCCAGAACGCCTCTAGAAACTTTGCTATATCATTGTCGTAACCGCTTAAAACGCGCAAGGTTTTGGGTAGATCATTGCGGTAGACAAAATCAAAGCCAACATCGCCAGCGTGACTCGCGGCAGCTGACCATATGTCGGGACGCTTAGCCAGATTATATAGGGCGCCGAAACCGCCTGATGAATGACCGAAAAGCCCACGATTGCCTTTGCCGCCGCAGTCATATTTTTTTTCAATTGCTGGTAATAATTCATCAGCTAAAGCCTCAACCCAATTGCCCATGACAGGTGAATTGACAAATTGTGTGCCGCCGAGGCGATTGAAGCTGTCAACGAAAACCACTACGCAGGGTGGTAAGATGCCTTCATTATATATCCTATCAAGCCGTTCAGGGATGGTCTCGCCGAAAAGGCGCCATGCCGTGAGCGAAGGACCGCTGTTTAAATAAGAGGCAAGGCATATGAGGAGCGGTAAGCCTTTTGTTGCTACACCTTCTGGCTTCCAGACTTCGACAAGCCGTTTAGATGGATCGCCGAGCCAATTTCCCTCGAGGCTTTCAAAATTTAATTCAAATCGATCAAGCGGCGTGGCACTGGTGGCCGTTGGTCTTTGCATATTATGCTTTGGCCTTTACAGGGGTATTTTCTGGAGTTGCGTTGGATTGTGCTGTCATTTTCGGCGGTGATTTCTTTAAAACATCATAGTCCGCTACTTCGCCACTCCATTTCATAGCCTGATAGTTGAAGCCTTTTTCCACTGTTGGTTTGACGACCATAAAGTGTGGAGAAAGATCAAAGTCGCGCGGAGCAAATAGTGAATGGTGTCTGATGTGCAACACCTCTTTATAGCAATAATCATGGCGGCACTCACCTTCATCGGAATTGTAAGCGAAAACCGGTAGAATGGGATAACCAACTGATTGAAAAGCTTGCGCAATTAAGGATGAACAGATGGCGCGGCTGGGATCACCCGATCCTAGCGCAATCATCCGGCGGCGAAACCGGTGTGGTATGGGTATGGGAAAAAAATACCGCAGCATGTCAAAGATATTCGTGTGGTCATATTGCAGACCAAGCTTTGACACCATGAATTGAGTGACAGTATTCCGGTCTTCTTCGGTGAGCCCCACAGGCCGACAAATGCGGGTGTTATAGGTTTCATATTTCGAAAGCGGTGCCGCGATGCAGCCTTGACCCAGATTCACTTCAATCAAACAGGGGCGATCAGCGGGGTCATTAGTTTCGTCGACTGGCACACTGACAGCATCACCCACATACATGGCAGCATGGGACCAAGTTGATTGAGTGAGGTATTTGATGGCCAGCGATACTTTTTGATTGCCTTCAACCAATATGATGTCGCCTGGCTCGAGCACTTGGCGCATGGTTGTCAAATCAGACGGAGTATAAGGCACATAGCCGCTCGCCTTCGCAGCTAGCCTGCCGGCGAGAAGCTTACCAATTCGGTCTAGAATAGTAAGTCTATGTGACTCTGACATGATTGTTTGTTTGTTCTTTCTTGTAAGTATTGGTTTGAGCCTACTTCATATAATGAATAATTCAACTGATTGCACATCACTTCTGTTGATTTTTGGGTGTTCGTGCAACCAAATTTTGTGTAGATATGTAAATAAATGCTCTAAAGTTAGTGCCATATTTTGTGAGTATAAATTTATGTTTTAAACGCTGCTTGCTCTTGTCTTTTTGGTATCTGGAGAGTATGAAGGCGACAGCGTGGGTTTTTCCCGCGTTTTTTCGTGTTGGATTTTGCTCGACGAAAACGAAAGCAAGAAACAATAAAATCTTAGTCGACTGAACAAAAAGCCATACCGCAGCGCTTTCACGCTGATGAGATTATGGGATCAGAACATAAAGGAAAAAATCATGTTCGCAGTCATTAAAACCGGCGGAAAGCAATACAAAGTTGTTGCTGACGATGTGGTTAAAATTGAAAAACTCGAAGGCGATGCGGGCGACTCCGTAACCTTCGGTGACGTCCTTATGGTGGGCGAAGACGGTAATGTTAAAGTGGGCGCGCCCTTTGTTGATGGTGCTACCGTGGTTGGCGAAGTTGTCGATCAGGCACGTGACCGCAAAATTATCATCTTTAAAAAGCGCCGCCGTCAAAATTCACGCCGCAAAAATGGCCACCGTCAATATTTCACAACTGTGAAAATTACGGACATCCTAACGGGTGGTGCCAAACCTGCCGCGAAGAAAAAAGCAGCACCTAAAAAAGAGGCAGCCCCGAAAGCTGCGCCTAAGAAAAAAGCAGCTCCGAAAGCCTCGGCTAAGACTGATGGCGCTGCATTGTTTGCAGCCCCTAAAGGTGCTGCCGATGACTTGAAAGTAATTTCAGGTGTTGGGCCAGTGCTAGAGAAAAAACTCAATGCTCTCGGCATTACGAAGTATGCACAAGTTGCAGCCTTCACAGCTGAAGACATTGCTAAGGTTGATGATGCGCTTTCTTTCAAAGGACGCATTGAACGTGATAACTGGCTTGAGCAAGCAGCAGAGCTTGCAAAAGGCTCCGACGCTTAAGCGTTGCGATTAAGACAGGAGAACTCTAATGGCTCATAAAAAAGCAGGCGGCTCATCCCGTAACGGTCGCGATTCAGCTGGTCGTCGATTAGGAATTAAAAAATTTGGTGGCGAGCTCGTCATCCCAGGCAATATCATTGCCCGTCAACGTGGCACTAAGTGGCACCCAGGCGATAATGTTGGCATGGGTAAAGACCATACAATTTTTGCCAAAGAAACTGGCAATGTTGTTTTCCAGAACAGAGCAAATGGCCGCACATATATTTCTGTAGCTCCATTGATGGAAGCTGCAGAGTAAAGAGCGGTTCTTAAAAATTGCCAAGATATTTAAAGGGGAAAAGACCTTAGTCTTTTCTCCTTTTTCTTTACCCCTATTTCTGTGGGAGACTATGGAGAAAAAGGATTGTTTCTGGTTATGACTGTACAAAGCTTTTATTTGAGGTGTAAATAGTCTGGGCGATACGCTTATGAGGTGTGTCAATATAGTGTGAATACAATGATTATAATGACATGACTGGTTTTTCTATAGGCGCAAAATTCTTATACCTTTTTTTTGCCGTTTTCATCTTGGCTGGGGCGGTCTTTTATTACATCTATTGGCAAGATAACAAGCTAGAGGTGTTGCGCGTGGACGCGGGGCCACGTGAAGGTGAAACTTATCTCTTGATGTCAGAATTTGCCGAGGTGATTGAGCGGAATTCTGATATCTTACGTCTTGAGGTTTATGCCTCGCGGCGATCGGAGAAAACTAATTCTAGCGATTTAATGGCCGATATAGATTTGACCACCGTACAATCGCATACGCCAGCTATTCCTGATACTCAGCTTGTTGTTGGGCTTTATGAGGAAGTTTTCCAGCTTATCACTCGCGCTGATAGTACTGTTTTTTCTGTTAAGGATTTGAACGGCAAACGTCTTGCGCTGCCGCCATATGGTTCATCTGAGTTGGCCTTTTTCTGGGCGATTGGCGATCATTATAATCTCTATGTTCAAAATGTTGATTGGGCATCTATGAGTGAGTCAAAAGCAATTAACTTGTTGTTGCATAACAAAGTGGATGCACTCTTTTTTGTTGGTTCAGAACGCAATCTGGCAACCTTGAAGTTGATAGAGGAGTTTGAACTTAAAAAGGGAGCGCCGAAGTTGCGGATGATTGAAATAGATCAGGTAGCCGCGATGGCTGTGAAAAGACCGTACATCGAAAAATTTGAGCTTGATAAAGGGGTTTTTGATGGAAACCCTTCATTGCCAGATCGAGGGATTACTACTGGCGCGGTGCGTCGTTTGTTGGTTGCAAAAACAAGTGCGAAAGAAAAGCTGATCAGGGAACTAACACGTGTTTTATTTGAAAACCGAGCAGACTTGACGGTGAGGTTTCCCTTAGCGAGCCAAATTGTAGCGCCTGATCTTGCAAGCGGTCTAAAATTGCCCCTACACCCAGGCGCTGAACGCTATTATACGCGTAATGAACCAAGTTTTATTCAGGAGAATGCCGAACCTTTAGCGCTTTTGGTCACTGTAATTGCGATGTTGACCTCTGGCCTTTTAACTCTGAAAAGTCGAGGGAATGCCCGTAAGAAAAATCAAGCTGATGAATTGAATTATGACGTACTTTCTATCGGCAAAGAAATAAGCGAGGCGAGGGGGCAGAAAAAGTTGCTAGAATGTCAAATGCGCATGCAAGACCTGCTTGATAAAGCCGTTGTTGCACTTGATGTTGATGATGTCAGTGACGCTGGTTTCCAATCTTTCGCCTTTTTGTGGAAGACCGTGTCAGCTGATTTGGAAGAAAAACTCGCTAAAAAATAAACTGACGCGCTATTAAAGCCCATCAAATCTACTATTGAATGAGATTAAGGTCATTAATTAACGAGGTTTGTTGCGGTGCACTTGCCGAGGCGCGCTGCCCATGATATGGCCACCTCAATCTAGATTAGTTGAGCGGTTCGCGTTTATGTGCCGTTCCGCATTACCTCCCAAAGGCTGATACAATGTCCCTTCGTAATATCGCGATCATCGCGCACGTTGACCATGGAAAAACCACGCTAATTGATGTGTTGCTTAAAAATACGGGCGTCTATCGTGACAATGAGCGGGTTGAAGAGCGAGCAATGGATTCCAACGATCTGGAGCGCGAGCGCGGCATTACCATTTTGGCGAAAGTGACTTCCATTGATTGGAAAGACACACGCATCAATATCGTTGATACGCCAGGGCACGCCGATTTTGGCGGTGAAGTTGAACGTATCTTGCACATGGTGGATGGCGTTGTGCTTCTTGTGGATGCGGCTGAAGGTCCGATGCCACAAACAAAATTTGTGCTTTCAAAAGCGTTGAAACTTGGTTTGAAGCCGATTGTTGTGATCAATAAAATCGACAAGCCAGATGGCCGCCCTGACGAAGTGCTTGATGAAGTGTTTGATCTGTTCGCGAATCTTGATGCCAATGAAGAGCAGCTTGATTTTCATGTGCTTTATGGATCTGCAAAACAAGGTTGGATGGCCGACGATGCAAGTGGTCCGATGGACAGCGTCACACCCCTATTGGATAAAGTGATTGAGCATGTGCCCGAGCCAACCACGGAAGAAGGTCCTTTCCGTATGTTGGCGACCACGATTGAAGCCAATAACTTTTTGGGTCGTATTTTGACGGGTCGTATTGTTTCGGGTTCGGTGAAACCTAACCAAGCGATTAAAGCGCTGAACCGCGATGGGGAAGTTGTTGAAAACGGTCGCGTAACACAGGTTCTTTCTTTCCGTGGTCTGGCGCGTGAGCCAGACGCAGAAGGCGGCATTGCAGGTGATATCGTCTCTATTGCTGGCCTTACTAAGGCAACGGTTGCTGATACATTGTGTGACGTCTCTGTGGATACCCCGATTGAAGCCCAGCCAATTGACCCGCCAACGCTTTCTATGACTTTCCGCATCAATGATGGCCCATTAGCCGGTAAAGAGGGTGATAAGGTGCAAAGCCGTATTATCCGCGAACGCTTGATGAAAGAAGCGGAAGGTAATGTTGCGATTAAGGTAACAGAAGGCAACGACAATGATTCCTTCGAAGTTGCTGGGCGCGGTGAATTGCTTCTAGCTATTTTGATCGAAACCATGCGCCGCGAAGGCTTTGAACTGACCGTTGGTCGTCCTCGTGTGCTGTTGCAGCGTGATGAAAATGATCAACTTATCGAACCTATAGAAGAAGTTATCATCGATGTTGATGAAGAGTTTTCGGGTAATGTTGTGCAAAAACTGCAAGAGCGCCGAGCTGATCTTGTCGAGATGAAACCATCCGGTGTTGGTCGCACACGCCTTGTATTTCATGCACCAACACGCGGATTGATCGGTTATCAGCCAGAACTTCTGTCTGACACACGCGGGACTGCGATCTTCAACCGTGTTTTCCATGAGTTCGCGCCCTATAAAGGTGATATCGAAATGCGCAAGACCGGCGTTTTGATTTCTAACGCTCAAGGCACATCCGTTCCTTATGCGCTGTTCCATCTGGAAGATCGTGGCCCAATGATGATTGGTGCTGGTGTGCCGGTTTATGAGGGCATGATTATCGGGGAACATACCCGTGGGAATGACCTTGAAGTGAATGTCTTGAAAGGCAAGCAGCTTTCCAATGTGCGTTCATCAGGCAAAGATGAAGCGGTGAAATTGACAACACCTATGAAAATGACACTAGAGAGTGCGCTTTCATACATCTCGGATGATGAACTTGTGGAAGTGACGCCAGAATCTATTCGCTTGCGTAAAGCCTATCTTGATCCACATGAGCGTAAACGGGCTTCAAAGGCTAAAGCGCTTGAAGCATAGTGCCCCTTTGAAGGGTTGAAGTTTTCAACACTGAGGTTATAGAAATTTCACTTTATGGTTGCTTAGCTCTTTCGAAGAGAGAGTAGCTGGGCTACCCTTTTGTCTATGGAACTTGTAACGATAGATATCCATAGGGCTCAACAGAGCGAAGCGGCAGAGGTGGCAGATGTGCATCTGGCTTCTTGGCAAGCAGCTTATCGTGGCATTATTCCTCATACAGTACTTGAACAAATGATCGCACGACGTGGTGATAACTGGTGGCAAAAAGCCATCAATCGCGGCACTCATGTGATTGTGATTAATTTCAATGGCCTGATTGTTGGTTATGCGACTGTTGGACTAAACAGAGCGCGCACGTTGTCCTATGATGGCGAGATATATGAGCTTTACCTTTTGCCCGAATATCAAGGTATTGGCCTTGGTCGACAGCTGTTTGAAAATGCCCAAAACGTCCTTTCGCATTACGGTTTGAAAAGCAATGTGCTTTGGGTGCTTGAAGAAAATGAACAAGCTTGTCGTTTTTATGAACGTATGAATGGACGTATCGTTAAGCGTACTTCAGAAATATTTGGCGATAAAAGCCTTCAAAAACTGGCCTATGCTTGGGGAGCTTAAGTGCTATTTCATAGCATGATATTCTTTTGGAGCATTGCATCCCTCGCGCTCCTCGCTTATGGCTATCCGTGTTTTTCTTGTTCCTTTTATAAAAGAGACTTTTATGCGTTTAGATGCCGTTCCTATTGGCGACAACCCGCCCCACGAAGTCAATGTTTTGATTGAAGTGCCAGTCGGTGGTGAACCAGTTAAATACGAGATGGACAAAAATGCTGGCACGATGTTCGTTGACCGATTTTTATATACGCCAATGCGTTATCCTGGGAATTACGGTTTTATTCCGCATACGTTATCAGATGATGGTGACCCGATTGACGTGCTCGTGCCAAACCAACGGCCCATCATACCCGGTGCAATCATGGCGTGCCGTCCCATTGGCGTTTTGACAATGGAAGATGAGGCAGGCATGGATGAGAAAATTATCGCCGTGCCGACATCAAAATTAACGCAGCGCTATGATAACGTCAAAAACTGTACTGACTTACCTGATATCACCTTGAAACAAATCAGCCATTTTTTCGAGCATTACAAAGATCTCGAAAGCTCAAAGTGGGTGAAAGTTCATGGATGGGGCGATGCAGAAAAAGCGCGTTCTATGATTGTTGAAGCTATAAATCGCGCGAAATAAGGCGCATCTTTTCGGCTTTGGGTAATCGCTATTAAAATCCAAGCACTGCTGGCGCTACTGTCGTTTTGATGAATGTCTGCAGGAAAAACAGAATAACAAGCAAAATGAGCGGTGAAATATCCATGCCGCCGAAGGCTGGTACAAACCGGCGGATGGGTCGTAACAGTGGCTCGGTGAGTTGATAAAGCGCATTGCCAATCATTGAAATGAATTGGTTGCTTGGGTTTATGATATTGAACGCAAAAAGCCATGAGAAAATAGCACTTGCGACCACAAGAAACCAAATAATGCTAAAGATGAAGTCGATTGTGGCAAAAACAGCGAACATGCGCGGTATCCATTTTACTGATTTATAGGATTACAAATAATCCCTTTCCACTGCCGACATAGAGAGGCAGGGGCTAAAATGCAAGTGTTACAACAAAGCAAGGTTACTATAGCGCGATTTGAGGGTGTAGTACTTTGAATAAGAAAACGGGCAAATGAGGACCCAGAGAAGTCTTCATTTGCCCGCTACTCTTAAAACTAATGCTGAAAGACTCGAGACCAACATTCAGCTCATGTAATATCGCTCAATCATATTGCTAAGTTCTGAACGACATTTTCTACCAGATGTGGTGCTCTGAGGTTTGTGATTTCAATATATAGAAATTATTTAGTCGATATTTACTGAAAATAAGGGCTTGTTTGACGAAGTCTTGCAAAATGAGAGAGCTTGGTCTGGAAGAACCTAAAAATAAATTTGTCAGAATGGATATAATTAAGAATTGGGCTAAAAAATTTAATGTTTGTGGGCGGCATTAAGCCAGTTATCCAGAAACTTATCCAGCCATGAACGGATGGCGGCATCGTAGATCAATCGGCCCTCAAGATGCAGAGCACGGGTTTGTGCACCGGGTAATTTGGTGCGTTCAACTCCCGTTACCAGCCAGCGATATAACATCGCGAAAGTAAGCTCTGTATGGAACTGAACACCAAAGGCATTTTCACCGACAGAAATGGCCTGATTTTCGAACATCTCGCTGCGCATGAGAAGGCGAGCGCTTGAAGGCACTGAGAAGCCTTCCCGATGCCATTGATACATAAAATCGGGTGCTGCAGGCATAATCTGACCATCGGTGTTTTCTCGCAGATCTTGAAGGGGGTAATAACCCACCTCTGCCATACCTTCTTTGTGCCCAAAGACGTCGCCTCCAAGGTGTTTGACGAGCATTTGGGCACCAAGGCAGATGCCTAGAAAAGGAGTCTTGTCACGCAGAGGTACGCCGCACCAGTCAATTTCCTTCTTCACAAAATCATCAGTGTCATTGGCACTCATAGGTCCGCCGAAAATGATCGCCCCGTGATGATCATCCATTGTTTCAGGCAAAGGTTCGCCAAAGCGCGGGCGGCGTATATCGAGGGTGTAGCCTTTTTTAATCAGCATTTGACCCACTCGACCAGGAGAAGAGGATGCTTGGTGTAGAATGATGAGAATATTTTTAGACATTGTTTGTCTGATATAAAGACCTAGTTGCTTGCGGTAAGTTTTGCTTCAACTTTTTGGCGCAACATCACGCGTCGTCGCGTCTCGACACCTAGCAATTCAGCTACGCGCCAAACAACATTGTCTTCTAGTTCATGAATGACGCCATCAGCCAAGACGACATCCCATAGCATCTCCACTATTTTTTCACGGCCTTCTTGGTCAAGCTCACGCTTTAGCACGCTGGTGAATGCATAAAAATCAACGGAAGAGTTGTCTGCTTGTTCGCCTCCCGTCATGAGTTCTTTTAACTCATCCTCGCTCACGTTATATTGTTTTATGAGCGAATTTTTTATTGCTTCACGCTCAGAGTCGCGCGTGACGCCATCTGAATGCATTGCGTGGGTCAGTAACGCTGCAGTGGCAAGACGATGATCATTTTCGTCAAACTTGATTTCATCATCCACTTGGGAAACCTTGGTGAAGAAGCTTTTTAGTGCATCAAACATGTCGGTGCCTTGTCGCGCTTATTGTTGACTATGATATTAAAACGCATCTCGATGTTCTGCAATCGGACAGAGTAATAAAAGCGATGAGTGTGATAATAATGAATAGATTGAATGTTGAATTAGCTGAGTAAATCTTATTTAGTCTGCTTTAACAATGTGTTGGCATAGCGGATCTCTGACCCTTCAATCACTGATGCCCCAACGATTTTTTCGTAATAATCGACAGGCCCAGCCCAGCCGATGACAGCATAGACATGACCTTTGGCTTTCATCGCATCAAGTGTTGCAAAAAGCAGAGCGCTGCCAATGCCTTTGCCCCTTTGTGCGCTATCCACCCCTGTAGGCCCGAACAGTCCTATGGCTGTGGCATCATAACAGGCAAAGCCGAGGGGAGTTCTATCTTCCACGGCGATAAGGGAGCCAACAGGCGAAGCATGAGCGCCGCGTTCAAATTCGTCAGCCCAGCCGCGCGAGAAGTTTTTTTCTATCCAATCTCGCATGATGCTTATTTCAGCTGCCATCACTGGGCGCACGATAATGCCTTTGGCCAGATTAGGGCGCTTGTTAGGCAACTCGTAGAGTTTGACCAAAAGGTCCGGCATTGTTGTTCTACTTTCTGGTCAGTTCTTCAATGAGATTGGCGGCAACGGAGACTTTTGCAACGCTAAGCTTATCACCTTCCAAAATATCACTAAGCAGATGGCTCGTGTCGTCGATCATTGCTTTATTGGCTTTATACCAAAGCTGAGCCGCTTTCGCCCCTTTGTGTTTTGCTAGTACCTTTTTTGTCATATTGCTATGGGCACGTGTAAGTTGTGCGCGACCTCGACTTAGTGCCAGACCATCATAATAATCAGCGGTTTCAACATTTCTAGCGAGAGCGTCGATTTCGTTGATTTGGAACATGCCATCAAGATCGAAATAGACGGCGGCTACTTCTGCCAATGGTCGTTTGGTGGTGGAGCTAATTTTGATGATATTGGGCACCAGATCAAGAATAGGTAGCAATGCAAAATCACGAGCTATATCGGCTGGAACGCCATCAGCCAGGTAGTCTGCCTCGCGCTTTTCCACATGGCGCTTCATATAGTCAGACAGCAGTGAGACAAGTTTTGGATTTAACGCCTTAATGCCTTTTTCAAGGGCTGCTACTTCTGGTTCTATCCCTTTTTTGAAGGTGATATTCTTCAAGGCCCAAATTGTTTGGTGCGCCAAAAGCTGTTTTAAGACAGCATAGAGTTTAAGTTGTGTCTCGCCTTTGATTTTTGTGTCGAGCGCATCAAGACGGGCATTGAGTGTCCGCATCTGAAATGCTTCACGCACCACAACATAGGCGCGGGCTATATCGGGTGTCTTGGCGTTTGTTTGTCCTTGAACAATTTCTAGATAGGTTGCACCGCCTCGATTTATCATCGCGTTACAAATCAGCGTTGCGATAATTTCGCGGCGCAGCTTATGGCTTTCAATTTCGACTGCAAATTTCTTCTGCATTTGCGGTGGGAAATAATTGAAGAGTTCACTTTCCAGATAGGGGTCATCAGGCACTTTACTGTCGATTAAATCATCAAACAGGGTGATTTTGGCATAGGCCAGAACAACCCCTATTTCTGCGCGGGTAAGAAGGTCTCCAGTTTGGCGACGTTCATCTAACTGGCTATCGGTTGGTAAATCCTCGACCACACGGTTTAGCAATCCGCGCTCTTCAAGGTGTTGCATGAAACGTGTTTGATTGTCGAAGTCTGCGATGCCTGCAAGTTGCGTGAGGGAGATGGATAGGGTTTGTAGATAATTGTTGCGAAGAACGAGTTCTGCAACATCATCGGTCATGGCTTCAAGTAGCTTGTTGCGCTGAGGGATGGTGAGCTTGCCTGCCCGGGTCGCAGCCCCAAGCGCGATTTTGATATTCACTTCCACATCGGAAGAATTCACGCCGGCAGAGTTGTCAATGGCATCAGAATTAGAACGCCCGCCCAGTTTATTATAGGCGATGCGTGCGCGCTGGGTCATGCCGAGGTTGGCCCCTTCACCCATTACTTTAGCACGCAGTTCGGCGGCCTCTATCCGGATTGGATCATTGGCACGGTCACCCGCATCTGCATTGGTTTCTTGCGGTCCGCGAATATAGGTGCCTATACCGCCAAACCAGAACAGCTCCACTTCCATTTTGATGATGGCACGCATCAATTCAAAAGGGGACATGGTGGCGTCACTGACACCCAGAAGAGTTTGAATTTCTGGGGTTAGATCGATCGATTTCGAGGAGCGCGAGAAAATGCCGCCGCCTTTTGAAATCAGCTTTTTGTTATAGTCTTGCCAGCTTGAACGGCTCTTATTGAATAGCCTTTTGCGCTCTTTGAACGTTTTGGCCGGATCAGGGTCTGGATCTATGAAGATGTCGCGATGGTCGAAGGCGGCCACAAGCTTAGTTGCCTTTGATAAAAGCATCCCATTGCCAAACACATCACCCGACATGTCACCGACACCAGCAGCGGTGAAGGGTTCTGTCTGGATGTCTTTATCCATTTCGCGGAAATGACGTTTCACGGCTTCCCAAGCGCCGCGCGCTGTGATGCCCATTTTCTTGTGGTCATAGCCAGCTGACCCGCCCGATGCAAAAGCATCATCAAGCCAGAAATCATAGTCTTGGCTGATGCCATTGGCGGTATCGGAGAAGGTGGCTGTTCCTTTGTCAGCCGCCACCACCAGATAGGGGTCGTCTTCTTCATGGCGAACCACATTGTCGGGATGAATAACTTTTGGGCCATCCAGATTATCGGTGAGTTCCAGCAGATTGGCGATGAAGATTTTATAGGCACTAGTGCCCTCGGCAATGTACTCATCGCGACTCATGGTGGGGGTTAGTTTTTTCGGCACAAAGCCACCCTTTGATCCCACCGGTACGATCACGGCATTTTTTACTTGCTGGGCTTTGACAAGGCCAAGGACTTCGGTTCGGAAATCTTCAGGTCTGTCCGACCAGCGTAGGCCGCCACGGGCAACCTTGCCATAGCGTAGGTGCAACCCTTCGACGCGTGGACTGGTCATGAATATCTCGCGGTAAGGGCGAGGCTCGGGAAGACCTTCAATCTCGCGGGGTGCAAGTTTCAAAGAGACTTCCGGTATAGGATTGCCTTCATCGTCACGTTTAAAAAAATTGGTGCGCAGGCTGCCCATGATAATATTTCGGAAGTGGCGAATAATCTGGTCTTCATCAAGACTTGATACGCCTTCAAGGGCCGCGTCTATGCGACGAATGATGGTGTTTTGAGCTTTGTCGCGGCCTTTGGTTGCAGGATCAAAGCGGGCATGAAACAGCGCGGCAAGATCCGTTGTGATCAACACGTTATTGTTCAGTGCCTTCCACATGTAGTTCTGATTATAGGTGATGCCAATTTGCTGGAGATAGCGCGAAATGGTGCGCAGCACAGCGATGTCGCGCCAGTTTAAACCAGCATTGACCGCGAGAGCATTATAACCGTCATTGCCGGTTTTATCCTGCCAAATAGCAAGCAGCGCATCTTCAAGGCGTTCTTTGCATTCAGATAAATCGAGCTCTTCTCCCGTGCTGGTCTCTAGTGTCATATCATGGAGATAACAGGTGGGATTATCGGCGGGCTCAATTTTATAGGTTCGTTCGCTTATAACGCGAAAGCCCATGAACTCCAGCATCGGCACGCGGGTCGACAATTCAATAGGCGCCTCAAGATGAAAGAGCTTCAGGCCAACACATGGTTTTTTCATGTTGGCGTGATGATAAAACTCGGCCTCTATGAGCTCAGGCGCATTGAGTCGTTCAACCGCGACAATATCATGCAGCGCACTGATTGGTGGATATGCCTCGCGATATGCGGCAGAGAAAGCTGAGGTGTAAACGCTAGAGCTTGTGCTTATGTCTGTGCCTAAGAGGGCGTCTTGAAGACCGTCTTCCCATGTCTCAGTAATTGCACTTACGGCTAGCTCCAGATCAGCTTGTGCGATAACAGGTCGTTTGCCTTTGTTCCGTCTGATGATGAAATGTACGCGGGCTAAAAGGCCTTCTGGAAAGCCTGGATAATAAACAGAGACAGCACCATCAAAGACCTCGGCTAAATAATCTCCAATGCGTATTCGCACATCTGTATTATAGCGGTCGCGCGGCACAAAAACTATGACCGATACATAGCGATCAAATTTATCCCAGCGTGGTAAAACACGGACCTTTTTGCGACCATCAAGGGCGAGGATGGAGAGTGAGAAATCTTCGAGAAGGTCATAGCTGATCTGGAAAAGTTCATCGCGAGGATAGGATTCAAGCACATTCCATAAGGCTTTACCTGCGTGACTGTTTTTATCAAAGCCTGCAGCCAGCATCACCCTGTGGGCTTTATGGCGTACATAAGGAATTGCATTGATGGAACAGGCATACGCCATTGAGGTGAAGAGACCAACAAGACGTATTTCACCTGAAACCTTGCCATTGTCATCATATAATTTGATGCCAATATAATCCATGTGAATGCGTCGGTGAATTTGCGACTTTACATTGGCTTTGGAAATGATCAGCGGATCAGGGCTTGTGATGAACTCGCGGATTTCTGGGGTGATTTCAACCAGTTCTTCGCCGCGTTTTAATATATGCATATTGGGATCACGCAAAATGCCCATGCCGCTGCCCTTAACCGGCTGTATAAACCGATCGGCTTTGCTGTCATAACGATATTCACGAACACCAAGGAATGTGAAGTTGTTCTCCATTAACCAGCTAAGAAACTGTATAGCTTCAGCCAGCTCATTAACGGCGATTGGTGGTGGGTTTTCTTTGTAAATTGTGATGGTCTTTTGCATATTCCCCATCATCTTTGGCCAGTCTTTTACGACGCCGCGCACATCATTTAATAACTTGTTGAGTTTTGTTTTTAGTGCGCGCTGCTCTGCTGGTGAGATGGCGTTGATGTGGATATGCATGACACTTTCACGAGTGCCTTGCGCTTTATCACTGGTTTTGAAAAGTGCTGGGGGCCCATTCAACTTGCCTCCTTTATCGCGATCGACAGATAAAACCGGATGAGCGATTAAGATAATTTCATGGCCAAGCTCTCGCAGCTCTGGGACAATCGAGTCGATGAGAAAAGGCATATCGTCATTGATAATATCAATGGTGGTGATAGATTTTTTTGTGCCGTCAGAGTTGGTCGAAATAGCTTCATAAGTATTGAAATTGATGAGCGGGCGACCGGGTTTTCTGATGCTAAGAGTTTGATAGATTGCTGTTGCAAATTTTGCGATTGAGTCTGCGTCATAACGCGCCAAATCTTCAGCCAGGCCAAGGGCGAAAAGCTTCTTTGCAAATTGCCCTATTGTTTTATTTTTTTTGGAAAATTTCGATTGAACTTTTCGGAGTAATTGCTGTCTAATTTTCTCATAATCGATCATCAGGTTAATATCTCCTCGTTTAGCGGTCTTCTTGTTTTATTGAACAAGATGTTTTTGACGCTGATTCTGAAGTGTGGTCACACATTGGAAACAATGCAACACTGTTTACATGAACGTGCAGAACAAAGAGGAAATTATGACCATAAAATTTGAATCACCAACGGCGCTTAATCTTCCGATTATTGAACCTTTGAGTGAGGAAACGCAAAAATACTTTGCTTTATGTGAAGAGAAATTGGGCATGATACCCAATGTCTTGAAGGCCTATGCTTTTGATGAGGTGAAGCTGCGCGCTTTTACTGATGTTTATAATGATTTGATGCTTGGGCCATCTGGTCTATCAAAGCTGGAACGGGAAATGATTGCGGTTGTGGTGTCATCGATCAACCATTGTTTCTATTGCTTGAGCGCGCATGGGGCTGCTGTGCGACAGCTTTCAGGCGACCCTAAAATGGGTGAGTTGATGGTGATGAATTATCGCGCGGCTGATTTGACGCTTCGTGAGCGGACAATCTTGGATTTTGCGGCTTTTTTGACTGAGCATCCGTCCAAAATGGGTGAAGAGGATCGTGACGCGCTGCGTGAGGTGGGTCTCAGTGATCGTGATATCTGGGACGCGGCCTCCGTCGTTGGTTTTTTCAATATGACAAACCGAGTGGCCAGCGCCACTGAAATGGTGCCAAATGACGAGTATCACGCGATGGCTCGATAAGTGCACGATGAATGAAAAAATGAAAAAAATATATCTTTGTCCCATTTTTGATAGTAAGCCATATTTTTAAGTCATCAAAAGTTTGTTAATTGTGTATTCAGTGCAGCTTTGGCAATTATGATATTAATGTAGAATTCTGCCTTAGAGGTTACATGAATACCCAAACGATCATTCTCATTTGCGTTACCAGCGCTATTGCCCTTTTTAGTCTGTATCTTAGTCCTCGAGCACGCAATGTCGGGTCATTTTTTATGGGGCACGATGACGCCAATCAACCGCCGGGGCTGTTGGCACTCACATTCTCTCAGGTCACCACATGGATTTTTGCCCGTTCTATAATGAATGCGGCAATCCTTGGGTTTTTCTACGGTATTGGCGGTGCGCTTGCTTATGCCGCTTATTATCTATCTTTCCTAACGGGCGCATGGATCATCCAGAGCCTTAGATTTCGCCATGGCTATAGCAGTGTGCAGGCCTTCTTATCTGACCGGTTCGGTATCGCGGGCACAACGAGTTATAATTTCGTGGTTGGTGTTCGTTTGCTTTCCGAGATTTTTGCTAATCTTTTGGTGATAGGCCTTCTTTTTGGCGCGGATGGAACGCTTGCTTATACTGTATCTATCCTACTTGTTGGTGCTGTGGCGCTTGGGTATTCGTTACTCGGTGGGTTGAACGCTTCTATCAAAACCGACCTTTTCCAAATGGCATTTTTCTTGGCGGTTTTGGGCGTCTTATTGGCGATGGTTTTTGCGACTGGTAGCTTTGATATGAGTGCCATCATGGCCTCAACACCTGAGCGCGATAATCCGGGCTGGGTGCTTTTGGCGGTAGCCCTGCTTCAAGTATGGAGTTATCCAATGCATGATCCTGTCATGATGGATCGCGGATTTATAGCAGATCGGAAAACCACGATCGCGAGTTTTTATCATGCAGGTTGGATTTCTGTTCTTTGTATTTTGGCTTTTGGTTTAATCGGTGTTTGGGCGGGCTTAGAAAAGGTTGGTGATGAAGGTTTTCTTGCTGTATTGCCTCGCCTGATTGGTGAATGGCCAATGGTTTTGTTCAATATTGCGCTTGTTATCTCGTGTATGTCGACGCTCGACTCTACATTTTCGAGCACGGCAAAATTGACCATTGTCGACATGAAACTTGGCGAGCAAACGGTTAAGAATGGGCGTCTTGCTATGACGGCGTTTTTAATTGGCGGTTTGTTGATGGTGTTCTATGGATCGAAGGATTTATTTTCTGCGGTAGCCGTGTCTGGAACAGCGTCGATGTTTCTTGCGCCTGTGATTTTCTTTTCATTATGGATGGGGCGCACCGATGTACCGGTGTGGAGTTATCTGGTCGCATTTTTCACAGCTATGCTTGCAGCTGCACTCTATTTTACCGAGTCTTCGGGGTACTCAAATTGGGTCGGTCCGTTGACCGGTGTTGAGCATAAATATGCGAAACTTCTGGTGCTATCTGCCGGTGCTTTGTTGATTGGTTGCGGTGCCTTTGTGATTGGGATGGCAACAACTTCAAAACGCGGGACGGGAAGAGACAAGACAATGAGCGCTTCTTAGCGCCCCGAAGTTGTTTCTTAGCGCCTATGAATAGCGTTAATCGTGATGCCCTTTTTGAATGCGCCGGATAGCAAACCAGACAAGGGCAGCGATAACGGGAACCGATAAAGCGACTAACATGTTTGTCGACAAGCCTAATGGGGCGGCAACGCCTTTGAAGATATAATATAAAAGGCTGACGGCATAATAACTGATGGCGACCACAGAGAGGCCTTCAACGGTTTGTTGCAACCGGTATTGCATTTCTGATCGTTCATTCAGTGCTTTTAATAGCCCTTGATTTTGGGCTTGAAGATCGAGATCAAGCTGTGTCCTTAAAAGATCTGAAGCGCGGGTAATTTTCTCGGCTAGAGCATTTTGACGTTGTTCAATCGCGTCGCAGGTTTGGATGGCGGGTGTTGTTCGTTTGAGTAGGAATGTTTTTAAGGTCACATAATCAAGATGATCTTCTTCGCCGATTGCTTCCAATCTTTTTTCAACAATACCATGGTAGGCACGGCTTGCGGCAAAGCGAAATTGACTGTCAATTGTCAAGGTTTCAAGGTCCATAGCAATGCGATAGAGTTGATTGAGTATATTTTGGTTTTCTTGCGTTGTTTTCTTTGTGTTGAGTTCAGTGAATATCTCGCCTAACTCTTTTTCCAAGCTATTGACTATTGGTCCTGCCCGCTGGGCCTCAGGCAGACCAAGAAGCGCAACTGCACGGTAGGTTTCGATCTCACTTAACCGGCGCACCAATGCGCCACAGATGATGGCCCGCATACCCATATCGATGATTAAAAATCGTGTCAGGCCGAATTCGTCTTGACGGAAATCACTCGCTACTTGGGCTTTGCCGTTCATACATTTTGAAACACATAAAGAGTTTGGATTAAAATCGTGAAGGTCCAGCGTGCCCGTATCATCTGCGTCGCCATCTTTTTCACCGAATTTTCGAATATCAATGCGCACAGCATTGATGAGCAATCCCATAACAGGTGCCGGTCCACCGAACACGGAAAAGGGATCGGATTCTGGTATGTGTTTGCTGTCTCCTATCCAGGTTAATGTCACAAACTCCGTGTGTGCTTCAAAGATAAGCTGAGCTGATCCATCACTCCACAGATGCCTTCGCTCGCCGTCATCCGGTTTTTTTAGATTGCGGGCGTTACACCAGTTATTCAACGTGGCGATTGCATCGATTTCTGGTGTGATCCAAAATACATATTTTAATATGGTGCTTGGCGAGCGGACAGGCTCAAACGGGCGGGTATGGATTTCATCCAGCACTTGTTGTCTAAATTGGTGTTGAGGGAGTTTTGTCTGGCTTCGCATGTTCTACCTTTTGTTATTTGTAACAAATAACATGATAGATAAGAAGTTATGCGACTTTATATCTAGATTCAGTGTTTTTATACACTACCAAGTACGGCGTGGGCCTGTGTCAATGTGGTAGTGGTTGATATAGGAGCTGTAACCGCCCACACTTTTGTGGTTTTTCAGGAATTTTTTAATTTTTGCGGGTTTGCCCTTCACAGTAAAATCAACAGCCTGACAACGTAAATGATATGAATTTTTTGCTCCGCCCTTGCGACGGTTCTCTGCGACTTCGCGTTTGGTGGAATTCACCGTCACTTTTCCAAATTTACGCGAGGTATGATTGATAACGCGTTTTAACCGCAAAGGAACACATGATTTTGTGTCGTTGTAATGTACGTCCTTTTTGCCCGCAAGCAACAGATTGACGACAGGCACTTTTGCGCAGCCAGCGAGAAAAATCGCTGTGACAAGCATAAGGCCGATTGATTTAAACGCGCGAAAACTCATAATGATTGGCCGCAAAACTTCAAGAAAACGAAGCCTCTCATATGGGGCTTAAATAGTTAAAATTTGTGTGATTTTGTTAAGGTTTATACCGGATTTGGTTTTGTTGATTAAGAGTTGGTAAACATGCAGCATACGAGCCCTCGTTGCTTTCTTTCTATCATAGTCTAATGGACGCATCGATTTTGTGGGATTATGGTCAGCTTGAATTAAAAGGGATCGCGCAACAAATTGGCGTGATATCGAGGAGGAATTTATGTCTGAAGTTATTTATCCGGTCAGCGATGAGTTGGCTGCCAGTGCTCATGTTAATAAAGAGCGCTATGAGGCGATGTATGCCGAAAGTGTCAATAATCCTGATGCTTTTTGGGGCGAGCATGGCAAGCGCTTGGATTGGATCAAGCCTTTTACAAAGGTGAAAAATACGAATTTTGACTATCCTGATGTGTCTATTAAATGGTTTGAAGATGGCACCTTGAATGTCTCGGCCAATTGTATCGACCGTCATTTGGCAACGCGTGGCAATCAGACAGCCATCATCTGGGAAGGCGATGACCCAGCGGATGATGCGCATATCACCTATAACGAGCTTCATGAACATGTGTGCCGCTTATCCAATGCGATGAAGGCTCAAGGGGTTAAAAAAGGCGACCGTGTTACGCTTTATATGCCGATGATTCCTGAAGCGGCTTATGCGATGCTTGCGTGTACGCGCATTGGTGCTGTGCATTCTATTGTTTTTGGCGGGTTCTCGCCAGATGCTTTGGCTGATCGGCTTGTCGGCTGTGAATCGACCGTCATCATTACCGCCGACGAGGGACTTCGTGGTGGCAAATCTATTCCGTTGAAGCAGAATGTTGATGATGCAATTTCGATTGCAGGAAAAGAAGGCCACAAAGTTGATACTGTTTTTGTTGTCGAGCGGACCAAAGGTGCCGTCAACTGGGAAGCAGGTCGTGATGTTTGGTACCATGAAGTAACGGCTGCGGCTTCAACAGAGTGTCCGCCAGAAGAAATGAACGCGGAAGATCCGCTTTTCATTCTTTATACCTCAGGATCAACGGGCAAACCAAAAGGGGTTTTGCATACTACAGGCGGCTATCTCGTCTGGGCCGCGATGACCCATGAATATGTGTTTGATTATAAAGATGGTGATATTTATTGGTGCACGGCCGATGTGGGCTGGGTGACGGGTCACTCTTACATCGTTTATGGACCGCTTGCGAACGGTGCCGTCACTTTGATGTTTGAAGGTGTGCCTAATTATCCGACTAATGCGCGGTTTTGGGAGGTTTGTGACAAACATCAGGTCAATCAGTTCTACACAGCGCCGACCGCGATCCGTGCCTTGATGCAGGGCGGCGATGAACCTGTTAAATCCACATCGCGGTCTTCTTTGCGGATTTTGGGTTCTGTCGGTGAGCCGATTAATCCAGAAGCGTGGGAATGGTATTATAAAGTGGTCGGTGATGAGCGCTGTCCGATTGTCGATACATTCTGGCAAACGGAAACAGGTGGCCATATGATTACACCATTGCCCGGCGCGACCGATTTGAAGCCAGGTTCTGCTACCTTCCCGTTTTTCGGGGTTCAGCTTGAGTTGGTTGATAATGAAGGAGCCTCTCTAGAAGGGGCGGTGTCAGGTAATTTGTGTGTCACGGATTCATGGCCAGGTCAGATGCGCACGGTTTATGGTGATCATGAGCGTTTTGTGCAGACATATTTCTCAACCTATAAAGGTAAGTATTTCACCGGTGACGGCTGCAAGCGCGATGAGGATGGCTATTATTGGATTACTGGTCGTGTGGATGATGTGATCAATGTGTCAGGCCACCGCATGGGAACCGCTGAAGTTGAAAGTGCTCTTGTGGCGCATGCGGCTGTGTCAGAGAGTGCCGTTGTTGGTTATCCGCATGATATCAAAGGGCAGGGCATCTATTGCTATGTCACTTTGATGGCAGGTGTTGAGTCAAGCGATGACTTGAAAAAAGAGCTGCGCAATCATGTGCGCTCAGAGATCGGACCTATTGCCTCACCGGATGCGATCCAATTTGCGCCAGGTTTGCCAAAGACACGTTCAGGCAAAATCATGCGGCGTATTTTGCGTAAAATTGCTGAGGATGATTTTGGAAGTCTTGGCGATACATCAACGCTGGCTGATCCGTCGGTCGTGGATGACCTGATTGAGAACAGGCAGAATAAAACGAGTTGATATTTCTGTTTTTCGCTTAGTGAAAATAAAATCCCCCTGCGATCATAGATCACAGGGGGATTTTTTGTTTATCTTGATTTTACTCCGTCAGAAGAACTTGTGCATCTTGTCTTGCAATTGAGGAGAAAGCAGCCTCTAGATTTGTCGGCGTTGCAAGAATTGAATAGTCAGGAACGATGGCGTTCGGCTCGCTTGCGCAATGATCGAGCATATCAACCGATTCTTGAATATTTGAATTTCCAGAATTTAAATCGAGGCCTATTGTGTAGACTTCAATTCCTCTATTTTTTGCAAGCTGGCAAAGCTTTAATGTTCGCAGATTCAATATATCGGTTGCTCGATTACGTGTTGTGCCATTATTGACGGTCAAGCTTGAATCTAGTGTCTCACTTGCATCCCCATAGGCTGAGCGAGTTTCAGGCAAAGTGTTGCTGCCGATGCCATTGCGGCCATCTGTGAGTAGGATAATGACTTTTCTCACAGGGTCAGCTGATGTTAGAGAAGCCGGCACGTCAGCTGGTAGTGCTGGTAGTGCTGGGTCGTCCCAAAATGAACGCCATGCCGGGTCAAGCATTCGCAAAGCCCAAAGCATGCCAAGGCTCGTATCTGTGTGAGCCGATACATCATCGTCTGGATCTAGCCCAGCGATCGTAGCGGACAGAATGTTATTTGAACCAGATGCAAGGCTTTTCAAATAACTCATTTCTTGACGAATGCAGCCAAGATTTGGATTTCTTGTTGATGAGTCTTGAGTTTCGGTATCATTGCCAAATGGCAGCCAGTTGTTCACTAGCCCGTTTGTACCCCAGCCCGGCGGTTGATAGAAGACTCTAAACTTGTCATCGTCTGTATCAGGAGTTCTCAAGACGCTTAGTGGTGCTGCTAGATTGGCGCTGGCATCCGTATCCGCATAATCAGCCATGTTTTGATTTGGATCAATATCGAAAGTCGCATCAACATCACGGGCCATAACACAACCACGCCATGATAAATCCGGATAATCTGACGGATTGATGTTTGGGGAGCCTTGTGTCGGGCCATTAAAAGTAGTGGCGTCCAATTCGGCTAGCGTGGTGTTGCTGTCATATCCGCTATACCCTTGTGTATTGAAGTTGAAGGTAGAAAGAGCACGTAAAACGTTTTCACGCCGAGTACTCGCGGAAAATTCAAGATTATTAGGGTCGTCTGCATTATTATTCAGAGGTGTTATCAATCCGCTAGTTTGAGGTCTGTCGAGTCCAAATACTGCGCTTCGTCTTTGTGGTCCAATGTTGACCGTCGTTTGCCATGGCACAACTCCGATATATGCCTCACTTCCAAACTGAAGGCTGTTTGCTAGAACGTTGCCAAATGTTTGCAAACCGTCTTCTAATGCATCTTGCCTACCGTTGCTTCGCATCGAGCCAGATTGGTCTATTGCCAGAACATATTCTACCTGAACAATACCAAGTTGTGCTGTTGCGTCTGCGCGAAGATCAATTGTTTGGAAGCCTAGAACTTTCGTCAATGTGGTTTCTATATTTCCTGTCACTGTTCCGATAAGTTGTCTTGTGGTCGGATTATAATTAAATTGAGGAGGAGGGCTAATTGTTGCTCCTTGAGATGTTTGATAATTGATGTTGAAAGCTTCTAAAGCGGCTTGTTCAATTTCATCGTCGGTCAGCAGATTTTGGCTTTGTGCTGCGCCTGAAAGAACCGCAGCATCAACGGCTTTTTGAATGCGATTTTGCTCGTTAATAGCGAGGGTGTAGTCTATACCAGCGCCGGCCGTGAAGATCGTGATAACAGCCAAAAGTCCAAAGAGTATAGCAAATGATCCTCTATCATCTTTGGCAAAACTGTTGATTTTTTTCTTATGCAAGATGGGTTTAAACATTTATCAATCTCATTTTTTGATTTAGCTCGGCTATATTTAGTTGCAATATATTATATTTAGTTTGTAGAATTCCATATGAACTCTATGTAATAGTTTATAGAATATTAATTCTATATTATGGTTAATGATAAGTAAAATATATATGAATATTTATAATATTTAATGAATAAAATAGATAACTAGTAAAAAGCAATTCAATTGAAATTTATATTAGAGCATGTTTTATTGTATTCATGTTGATGCTTTTTTTGGAGACTCTCTAATGTCTAATCTTTTTAAATCATACCTCAAAAGCTTTATTGGAAATCGGAGCGGGAATATGGCTATTCTTGCTGCGGCGTCAGTGCCGTTTTTTACGGCCGCCATTGGGGGCGCTGTTGATTATTCCATATATAGAGAGGCGCGTCAGGCCACAACACAGGCATTGGATAGCGCAAGCTTAGCAGTTGCTGGTGGAATTTCACGTGGTGAGATTGAACCTCACGAGGTTGAGGCGCGAGCCTTGGAATTCTTTACACTTAATATGAGCAGCTACGGTGTTGAGGCCGATGGCACTGGTGGTACTCTTGATGTGAGCAATTTTGCTGTCCAAGTGGATCCGGATACTTCGAGTATCAGCACTACAGTTGATCTTAACGTTCCAACTCTTTTTGCTGGGCTGTATGGTTTACGTCATTTTAATGCGCCGCTTGATTCTACAGCCGCTTTCTCTGGAGCTCCAGGAGCGACTGAAAATATTGAATTTTCCTTTGTATTGGATGTGACCGGTTCAATGGGTAGTCGACTGCCAGGTGAGACTGATACAAGACTTGAAGCATTGCAGGAATCGATGCTCAATAGTTTGAATATTCTTTTGCCAGCAGGTTTGGACGGGAGACCGGGTCTCAATGATGATCGCGTGCGCGTTGGCTTGGTGCCTTATGCGACGTCTGTTAATATTGGCGAGGATTATCATACAAAGGCTGTTGGTATTAATTCAACAAGCGACCGCTTTGCCCGCAATGAATGTGTGACCGAGCGTGAAGGCGTTAATGCGTATAGCGATGTTGCTCCTTCAGAAGGTAATTCTAATACGAACAGACGCTACGAAACAGACGGCATTTTATTGCTAGAAACACCTAGCGACCGAGGTGGCGGTGACATTCAAGGCTTTAGAACCGATCCTTGCCCACTAACACCTTTGCGTCCTTTGACAAATAATCGTGATGATCTGATTGCTGATATCAATAGCTTGATTGCTGATGGTGCAACTGGCGGTCATATGGGTATCAATTGGGGCTTCAATCTTTTGTCTGAGAATTGGCAAGATTTTTGGGCAGAAGAGTCAAAGCCGGCTAATTATGGTGACACGGATGTTCGTAAAGTTCTTGTTATTATGACCGATGGTGAGTTTAATGCAGCTTTCCAGGATGCTGATATCATCAGAAATGGCAGAAATAGAACGTCGTTTATCACTGCTGCAACACAACGAAGAACACAATCGAGAAGAGCCGCATTGGAGTTTTGTGACTTAGCTAAAGAAAGAGATCACAATATTCAGGTTTATACGATTGCCTTCGGCACAGGAAATACTGCGAACCAAATGCTTGAAGATTGTGCGACAGAAGTGCCGGCTGGAACGGAATATGTAGTAGGCGAAGGCCCCTTCTATTACTCGGCGTCATCAAATGCAAACCTTGCTACTGCATTCCAAGATATTATTGCAAGAGAACTTCAAATACTTTTGGTCAACTAAAAAAGCCAAGCAAGACCGATAATTCTAGCGCCCCTTCACAGTGTGGAGGGGCGCTTTTTTTGGAATATGAACGGGGCTAATTGTTTTGAATATCGAGGCGATTGATTATAAGTCAGACGCTTTTTTGATCCTCAAGTATAAGTTCACTCGCTTTTTCGCCAATCATGATTGCTGGTGCATTGGTGTTGCCGGATACAATTTCTGGCATGATTGAACAATCTGCTACACGCAAACCTTGAATACCATGCACGCGCAGGCGCGCGTCAACGACTGCGGCACTATCAGAACCCATTTTGCAGGTTCCTGTAGGATGATAGATGGACGCCGTGTTGTTGCGCACCCAATCTAATGTCGCATCATAGTCATTGATGTCGAGATCAGAATGGGGCCGGAATTCTTCAGAAATTTTAGAATCAAGCGGCGCGTGTTTTGCAATTTTTCTCGCAATATTGACGCCCGCAACGGCTGTTCGGCAATCAGTTTCCGTTGAAAGGTAATTGGGAATAATTTTCGGATAGGCTTTAGGGTCAGATGATTTGAGGCGGATTTCTCCTCGGCTTTCAGGGCGCAGCTGACAAACTGACATTGTGAAGGCGGAGAACTTATCAGCTCCTTTCCCTGGGTTTTCAGCAGACAGCGGCTGGACATGGAATTGAATATCAGGGGTCTCTAATTCTGGTCGTGTTTTCATGAAACCCGTGGCAAGGCTGGCCGCCATTGTCATTGGTCCTGCGCGAAACATCAAATATTTCAACCCGATTTTTGCTTTTCCAAACAATGAGTTGATCTCGTCATTCAATGTAGGCTCGTTGCATTTATAAACCAGACGAGCTTGTAGGTGGTCTTGCATGTTTTTACCTACACCGCTGAGGTCATGCTCAACCTTGATGCCATGCTCTTTTAATTGCTTGGCTTCTCCCACGCCAGACAGCATTAGAAGCTGAGGGGAATTAATAGAGCCGCCGGACAGGATAATCTCACGATTAGCCTGGACCCTATGCAGCTTGCCGCTTTTATCTTTATAGGTGACAGCGGTGGCGCGCTTGTTTTCGATCACGATTTTTTCTACTTGCGCATTGGTGATTATTTGCAGGTTATCTCTGCTTTTAACAGGATTAAGATAGGCAACAGCAGCGCTGCAACGGCGGCCATTTCGGCTCGTCAATTGAAAAAAGCCAACACCTTCTTGATCGGCACCATTGTAATCTGGATTGTATTTGTACCCTGCCGCTTGTGCTGCGGCGACCCATGAATCTACAATAGGCCGCTGGATACGCATGTTTGAAACAGACAAGGGACCTTTGTTCCCGTGGTATTCATCTGCGCCGCGCTCGTTGTTCTCACTGCGTTTAAACAAAGGTAAAACATTATCCCAACCCCAGCCTTTGTTGCCCATCTGTTGCCAGCGGTCGTAATCTTGAGCTTGGCCGCGAACATATAGAAGGCCGTTTAATGATGATGAGCCACCCAAAACCTTTCCGCGCGGCCATTCGATTGAACGCCCGTTTAAGCCGGGGTCTGGTTCGGTTTTATAACACCAGTCGATAGAAGGATCGTGTATGGTTTTGAAATATCCCACTGGTATATGGATCCAAGGGTTCCAATCTCTTGGGCCCGCCTCAAGCAGAATTACTCTATTTCTCGGATTGGCACTTAACCTGTTAGCCAAAACACAGCCGGCAGACCCTGCGCCAACGATAATATAGTCCGCTTCTAGAGTGTGCATATGGAACTTTCTCCGTGGGGTTATGCCCATGTCGTTATGAATGCTTGCAAGTAATAGATTAATGTGCTTTTTTTGAGACTTCAAGTCTCATTATGGAGGCTTATGAAAAATATAACGGGAGGAAAGCATGTCAGTCCTAGACAAGTTCGGTGCGATTTCGCGTCGCGATCTATTTAAACTAACCAGTCAATACGGTATTACGTCTACACTTTTAGCTGCGGGCACACTTGGTGGTGCTGTTAGCCTATCTTCAATCGCGAATGCGGTGGAGACTACTTACAACAAACGTTACAAAAACAAACCAAAGCACACTTTGAAATTCGGTGCTGCTGGATTCAATCAGCGTAACCTTCTTATCGAACGCGCTGGTTGTCTTGAGTTTGCTCGTGACTTGGAAGAGCGCACTGAGGGTGAGATTGCTGTTGAATTTATTGGCGACAATGCCATTTGTGGTCAGCTTTCTTGCGTTGAAAAAACACAACTCGGCGTTGTGGATATGTATGCAGCTTCTACGCAGAATTCTGCGGGCGGTGCACCTTATCTCAATGTTCTTGATTATGCTTACATGTTCCCAAGTCGTGCTGCGCAGTATCATTTCCTTTATCACCCAGAAAGTCAGCGAATTCTTCGTGACCCGCTTGAAAAGCGTCACGGTTTGAAATTCCTGTTCTCACATGCAGAACTTCGCGGCATTCAGCTGGGTCAAAGCTTTGCAGATAAACCGACAGTCACAAAACTTGAAGAATTATTCGGTACGAAAAACCGCGTGACAGGTACACAGCTTGGCCGTATTGCTATGACAGCGATGAACCTCAACCCGGTTCCAGTTGCTTGGTCTGAAACACTTGATGGCCTGAAGCAGGGTCTTATCGATGGTGCTGAAACATGGGCTTCTGCGGTTGCTTATGCGAATATGTCACCGGTTGTATCTCAGTGTGTGGATCTTAAATTTTTCTGCGGTACTGAGCATACGTCTATGTCTGCGAAAGTGTTTGATTCAATGGAAGCACACCTTCAAGATGCTATTATGGAATCATCTTACCTCGCACAGGTTCACGTTCAGGCTGCAAACGAAGCTGCTCTCGTGAATACGGTTGGTTTCTCAACACCACAGCTTGATGGCACGATCTTTAAAGAGAATGATGTGCGTTTGGCAACACTGGGTGATGATCAGATCCAACTTGCTAAAGATATGTGTTCTGTCGATTCTCAACCAAAATTGTGGGAACAGTGGCGTGAGCGCCTTAACGGCTGGGCCGGCGGCATTGATACCTATACGGATATCGCAAAAGCTGCTCGTGAGATTCCTGAAAATACATTGGCAGAAAATGTTGAACCACGTCGTTGGTGGCGCGGTTAATATACTATACTATAATCGAAGCGGCTGTTTTCAGCCGCTTCGAAGCGCTTGTTATGTCTGGGTGGGAGAATTTAATGGGAACGCTATTGGCTGAAGCTGGTGCGATTATTACGGCTTTTTTTTCTAATGATTCATTTATAATGCTCGATGCAGCGCGCAAACCTGGGGCATGGCTCGTTGGTTTTTTTGCGACACTGACTGGCGCGTTTTTGGTACTGACGTTATATCGAAAAGTGCCTTTTCTTGAGCGCCATTTCGAACGTTCAGTGATGGTGTATTCTTATCTTTTAATCGCTGGGATTATCTTTGTTGAAGTGTTCCGGCGTTTTCTTCTTAATGAGCAGGCACCGTGGTCTACGACCCTGCCTCCATTCTTATTTCTTATTATGACGTGGTTCGGTTGTGCTTATAACGTCAAGTTGCGCACCCATTTGGCCTTCACTGAATTTAGAACAAATATGCCAAGAAAAGCTCAAATCGCGTGTCTTTGTTTGGATGCGTTGTTATGGTTTGGCTTTTGTTGGATTGTTATTGTTACGTCCACGCGGATCACTATGAATGCTGCGGCTAATTTCCAAATTCTTCTTGGGACTGACAATGTATTGCAGTGGTGGTTTCTTACTTCGGTGCCAATTGCTTTCATGCTACTAGCTGGACGGGTTTTGAAGAACCTTCTCGATGATTTTGATAATTACAAGAGTGGTGCGCCACTTATCGAGCGTGCTGTGATCGGGGGTGACGCATGAGCGATAGCACAATAATAACTCTTGTTTCACTGGGTGTTACTGTCTTCTTTATGTTGGGTGTGCCCGTCTTTTTGGTGATCGGTTACTGGGTTATATGCGCTAGTTTTGTCATCGGTTTTCCGCTTGATAACATTGGTTCTGCTTTGTCCAATGTGTTCAGTAAAGGTTTTGCTCTTTTAGCAATGCCGCTCTTCATTTTGACAGGTGACTTGATTAACCGTTCAGGCATTGCGCGACGATTGTCTGATTTTGCTTATTCCTGTCTCGGCTGGCTTCGTGGGGGGCTGGCGATGGCCGCGATTGGGGCCTGCGGTCTTTTTGCTGCGATCTCTGGGTCCAATTCCGCAACAACTGCAACAATCGGCTCTATGCTTCATCCTGAAATGGTGAAGGGGGGCTATGATGAGCGCTTTTCTGCGGCGACAGCTGCAGCAGGCGGTACTGTTGGTATTATCATCCCGCCATCCATTATCTTCATCGTCTATGGCTTCTTAATGAACTTGCCGATTTCGGATCTTTTCATTGCTGGGATCATTCCTGGTATCTTGATGGTGGTCGCCATGCAGTTTGTTTGCTGGATTGTTTGCCGCATCAACGGTTGGGGTCATTTGATTGATTTTGATGTTGTACGGGTTTTGAAAACGGGCTTCGGTGCTTGGCTCGGTTTCTTTGCCATCGGCTTGGTTCTCTGGGGGATTTATACAGGTAAATTTTCACCGACCGAAGCTGCTGGCGTGACTGTTGGGTTTTGTATCATTGTAGGGCTTATTTGCTTGCCGTTATACAAGCTGCTTAGCTCTGGTGATAAAAGCCGGTCTATCGCTGATAAAAGCTTTGGCGAGATGTTTGTTGTAGAAGGCTTTAAATTCACAGAGATACCGAGCATTACAATGCGTTCAGCTCAAATTACAGGTATTCTGGCTCCCTTGATTGCCGTTTCTGTTGTTATGCAACAGATTATGTCATTGCTGGGTGCTCAAGAGACAATCGGTAATTTTGTTACAAGCATGGGTGGTTATTATGCGGTCTTGTTTACAGCCATGGGCATTGTGTTTGTCGCTGGTATGATTTTAGAAAGCCTTCCGGTTACTATTATTCTGGCCCCTATTCTTGCGCCAATTGCGCATTCTGTCGGTGTTGATCCAATCCATTTCTCAGTAATCTTTTTGGTTGGTGCTTCAATTGGGTTTATTACGCCGCCTTATGGTTTGAATCTCTATGTTGCCAGTGGTGTAACTGGGGTTCCGTATTTCCGACTGTTGA
This sequence comes from Hyphomicrobiales bacterium, assembly GCA_039989895.1. NCBI lineage: Bacteria > Pseudomonadati > Pseudomonadota > Alphaproteobacteria > Hyphomicrobiales > Hyphomicrobiales bacterium. Next base: position 4,269 of record JBDXGY010000001.1, on the reverse strand, counting down.
AGTTTAGTGTGATTTATCTTGTTGCGCTGCTAATTGTCTGGATAACTGTTGCGTTGACACCTGAGCTTGCTACAATCTTGTTGCCTAAACATTGATTTAAAAAAAGGTAATGAGAAGCTGTGAGTGTTGCAGAATTAGATCGTAAGACAGAGACAATTCCGACTAATTTGAGATTGTTGTTAGTGTTAGAAGTAGTGTCTCGGGCTGGTGTTCCTGTTACGCCTACTGACGTTAATGCGGAAATTGGGCTTCCCAAACCAACAATACACAGGCTCTTTGCAACTTTAGAGGCAGAGGGCTTTTTGCAGCGCGAATTGGATGGTCGCACCTATACCGTTGGTCGGCGATGCCGTAAAATGTCGATGAATATTATGTCGTCCATGCGGATGAGAACGGCGCGGGTGGCTATTTTGACAAGGCTTGCTGATCAGATAGGCGAGACCTGCAACATAGCTGTGCCTGAGCGACAGGCGATGATTTATCTTGATCGTATTGAAACAAAATGGCCACTGCGGATTCAATTGCCGATTGGAACGCAGGTGCCGTTTTATTGCACCGCCAGCGGTAAGATGTATTTGTCGACTTTTCAAGATAGCCACTTGAAACGTTATCTGTTGGCATCACGGTTTGATGCGCGCACAGATAGAACAATCACGGATCCTGCACGCATCAAAGATGAAGCACAAATCACCCGTGAGCGCGGGCATGCTGAAGATGACGAAGAATTTATGGATGGCATGATAGCGATAGCAGTGCCGATTAAAGATGATCTGGGGCGGCTGATTTCAACATTGTCATTTCATGCGCCAACCCAACGACTTTCGATTGAAAGCTCGCGTGAGCATTTGCCGCATTTACGCCAAGCTGCATCAGAACTCTCTGATCTCGTCGCAAGTTGAGTCATCCCTCTCGTCGAGACGGTTATTTTCTGATCAATTGATGTAAGGCTTTGATTTTATTTGCGGCGTTTTGTTTTACCAACAACCTCGATCTTCACTTTTGTCAGGCCGGTCTTTTTGCTGAGGCCAATCTTATTTGCGGCACCCAAAGATAGATCGATGATACGGCCTTTAACAAAGGGGCCACGATCATTAATGCGTACGGTCACTTTCTTGCCATTGCTGAGCCGCGTTACACGAACCAATGTGCCGAAAGGCAGGGTGCGATGGGCTGCGGTTAGCTCATGTTTACGGAATTGTTCGCCATTGGCTGTTTTTTGATCTTGCCAATAAAATGATGCAATGCCGATCGTGGATTTTGCGAACGCCGTATTTGCCCCAATCGTGAGCATGAGGGCAACGAGTGCTAAAGTGATTTTTCTCAATGGGCTGTCCTTTTAAATAATTACTATTTAATAGAGCCCTCCATATAACGATCAATATGATGATTATATGGCTTATGCATGATCGCAATAAGGCTATTTGATGGGATTTGACCTTTTCAAGAAGCAAAAAATGCAGGCATTCTCAAGCTTCAATCTATGGGTGGAATCTATGCGGCAGTAACCCGTGTGATGGCGCCATCAATACTTTCAATAATCTCATCGAGATCATCCTTTGTACAGATAAGGGCAGGGCTGAGGCACAAGGTATTGTTGAAGCCATTTAAAGAGCGGTTCGTTGCGCCGATAATCACAGCATCATGCTTGAAGCACTCCGCGATAATTGCCATTGAGACGCTCTCATGGACAGGCTCCTTGGTTTCGCGATCAGCAACCAGTTCAGCGCCGCAGAATAAGCCTTTACCGCGCACATCACCAATGATGGAATGTTTAGCTTTAAGACCTTCCAGTTTATTCATAAGATAATCGCCCATCGCTACAGTGTTTTCTAAAAGCTTCTCATCTTCAAGAATACGCATATTTTCAAGGGCAGCAGCGGGGCCAGCTGTACAGCCGCCAAATGTCGAAATATCACGGAAGTAACTCATTGGGTCGTCGGGATCCGCTTTAAACATCTCGAAGACTTCTTCCGTTGTGACGGTACAAGAAATCGCAGCATAGCCAGAGGCCAGACCTTTTGCCATGGTCACCATATCTGGTTTGATGCCGTAATGCTGATGACCGAACCATGTGCCGGTGCGGCCCATGCCACAAACAACTTCGTCTATGTGGAGCAATATATCGTATTTTTGGCAAATTTCCTGAACCCGTTGCCAATAACCTTCAGGTGGCGTAATTACGCCGCCGCCTGCCGTGATTGGTTCAAGACATAAAGCGCCTACGGTATCAGCACCCTCGCGCAGAATTACCTCTTCGATAGCGTTTGCTGCGCGGATACCATAGTCGTCCACGTCGCCCCATTGAGAGCGATATTCAAGACAGTGCGGCACCTCAATGAAGCCGGGCGTGAAGGGGCCAAATTGTGCTTTACGTTCGTCTTGTCCACAAGCTGAAAGATTGGCGATTGTCGTGCCATGATAGTCGCGGTGCCGATAGAGAATTTTGTGTTTCTTCCCGCCGTATTTATTGTGAGCAATTTGGCGAACAATTTTGAAGCATTTTTCGTTAGCTTCCGATCCGGAGTTTGAATAATAAACTCGGCTCATGCCCGGCATTTTTTCGATCAAACGCTCAGCAAATAAAGCACCAGGGATGGAGCCCATGGAGCCTGCAAAATAATTCATTTTAACAAGTTGATCACGCACTGCATTTGCAATGGTCTCGCGGCCATAGCCAACATTCACTGTCCAAACACCGCCCGATACTGCATCCAGGTGCTCGCGGCCTGCCTGGTTCCAAACCCGCATGCCTTTGCCCTCAACAATAATTAAAGGATCAACATCATCAAACTTTTTATGCTGCGTCAGATGATGCCAAACATTGGCCTTATCAGCTTTGACAACATGGCTTATATCATTTTGATTCAATTGCTGATTCATATCAGGTTCCTTTTGGTAAGGCGCGTCAAAATATTGGATACACTTTATCGGATATAATCTACGCTGAATAGCGCCTCTATGATACCAAAATTTGATAGGCTAGACCCTAGATGGATAAAAGTTCCTAATGCCTATTTTCATGTGAAGAACACTCTAAATAATATGGGATGACGAGCTGATATGGATACTATATTTGACGAAGATCTTTTTCTAAAAGGATTGGAAAAGCGCAAGCAAACACTCGGTGCGGACTATGTGGAAAATAATCTGGCAGCTGCTGATGATTTTACACGCCCCTTTCAAGAGGCAATGACGGCATGGTGTTGGGGTTTTGGATGGGGTGATGATGTCATTGATGCTAAAACGCGCTCAATGATGAATCTTTCCATGATCGGCGCGCTTGGCAAAATGCAGGAATGGGAACTGCATTGCAAAGGCGCGCTTAACAATGGCGTTTCCAAAGAAGAGATCCGTGCCATCATTCACGTCATAGGAATTTATTGCGGCGTGCCACAATCACTTGAATGTTTCCGCGCCGCCCGTAAAGTTTTAGATGAGGCTGGTCTTCTCTAGTCGCATATCCATCTGAAGGTATGAAGATTCACAATCTGAGTGCGTGTGGTTTGGGCATTTAATGAATTGGGAATTGGGTAACTAATCTGATAATGACTGCTGGAAATGCTTGGTAGTATGTCTGGTGATTATTGCGTGCTGATGTTACTTAATTTCGTCTAATTGTTTGAAGTAGGAGAGAGGCATTTGCCAAAGGTTGTGCTGTGTCGGCCACGGGGTGGCTTAAATGACACTTTATGTCAGATAGAACGCTGTTGGAGCTATTGTCTCGAATACAATCGAAAGCTTATTCTTGATTCTTATAATTCTGGTTTAGTTGACGATTTTTCCAATTATTTTGAACCACGAGATGATGCTATTATTTATAAAGCGCCTGATTGGCTCAAAAATATCGCATCGTTCTTATTGCCAAAAAAAATGAAAAGAAAAGAACGTATTGACATTTGGTTGTTTCTACAGGGGAGATATTATTTTGCTGTCTGGAATGAAAGGCGGCTTAAATTCGTCAGCAAATACACACTGAGAAAAATAAACTTCAGTATAAGGCGAAGGCATAGAAGGTGGCTTTTGATCCATGAAGATTCTGGTGGTGGCGAGAGATCTAGCGAATGTCTAAAGCGGCTTAAATTCACTAAAAAAGTGTCCGTTGAAATTATCAATCGTCTTAGTAAGATTGAAAAACCCTACTCAGCTGTCCATATCAGAAACACTGACTACCAAACGGATTATGTCCGTTTTTTTGAAGATATTGCCCCTAAAGTAAAGGGTAAAAATCTGCTTGTTTGTTCTGATGATCATGCCTGTATTGAGTATGCT